>JACQVO010000266.1 GCA_016209725.1 Candidatus Methylomirabilota bacterium
GTTGAGTCGCTCGAGCAGTGAGGCGCAAAGGGATGGAGGCCCCGGAGTGCGCCTCGCTACGAGTAAGCTGGCGCACGGTGGAGTTCGGGAGCAATCGGGGAGGCGGGCGAACAGTGCCCGCAGAGGAGGAAGCCATGAGAACTGGGCGAGCGGTAGTCTGGGGATGGATGGTCGTCATCCTAGCCGTTGGGGTCTGGGCGCTCCAACCGGATCCAGCCTGGGGGCAGGCCAGGAAGTTTCCCGGAACGAGGCTCAACGTCCTCTCCTCATCCGGCCATCGGCAGTTCAACCCGGTGTGGGATAAGCTGTCGGAGCTGGAGCAGCAGACCGGGATCAAGGTAGCCCTCACGCGAGTCCCCACGGGCGAGATTCGCCAGAAGATCATGCAGGATCTGGTGATGGGGACCGGGCAGTTCGACGTGTACGAGATTCCGGATGATACGATCTTCAGTGCGTCGCAGCACCTCACTTCTCTGGAACCGTTCATCAAGAAGGACTACGGTTCGGTGGAGGCATGGGGGCGGGCGACCGTGACTTGGGCCAACCGCGTCGCAACGATCCGAGGGGACGTGCGCACCTACCCCTTCTACAGCGGCACCGTCGCCGGAGCCTATCGCGAGAACCTCTTCAAGGATCCGAAGAACCGTTCCGCCTTCAAGACCAAGTACGGCTATGACCTGCCGACGCCTCCGAAGACCTGGAAGGAGCTGGTGGACGCGGCACAGTTTTTCACCCGACAAGAAGGAGGGGAGCAGCTCTGGGGTGTGGTATTTCCCGGCAAGCAGGACCCGGGCCTGAATATCTTCGAGATGTTTCTGTTTGAGGAAGGCGTCACCTTTGTGGACGAGCAGAATCACTCGCTCTGGGGGCCGAAGCATCCGGAGAACCAAGCGACCGTGGCCAAGGTGGCAGAGTTCCTCCAGGAGTTGATTTACAAGCACAAGGCCGCCCCCACCACGATCCCCGGCATGGCGACCAATGAGTCCGTGGACATGTACCTGAACGGCAAAGCCGCCATGATCGTGGACCTGATCTACTTCGCCTGGGACGAGATCAAGTCCCAAAAGGTGAGCGACCGGATCGGCGTCAGCGTGAGTTTCCAGGCGCCGACTTCAGGAGGGCCGAGCAAGGGGGGCATCCCCTTCTACTGGATGTGGGGTGTCAGCGGGGCCAGCAAGAACAAGGACGCCGCCTGGGAGTTCCTCCGCTGGTTCGTGCACGAGCCGAACTTGAAGCTGACCCTGACGAAGGGCATCGGCGTCTACGTCCCGACGGACACCCGCATCGGCGACTGGGCGGCGCAGGAGAATGTGCTGCCGCCCGCCGTGATCGCCGCGATCAAGCAGGCCCAGGTATACCGGCTGAACCCGCAGATCGGCCAGGTCCGTCAGACGGTGCGGAAGTACGTGGAAAAGCTGCTCCTCAAGGAGCTCACCCCCAGGGAGTTTGCCGTGCAGTCGGGCAACGAGGTCGAGCAGTTGATGGTCACCTCCGGGCTGGTTCCGAAGTAATCACGGGCGGGTGATGCGGTCAGACGGGAGAGAGACGGGTACGCGGGCGGCGCCCCGAGCGGCCACACGGGCTGACGGCGCCGCCCCCCGTACCCTCACCCGGGGTATCCGGCGGTCGTGGGATGCCGAACTTTGGTGGTTTCTGCTGCCCGCAGCGCTGGCCGTGTTCGCCGTCGTCGGTATTCCCCTCATGCATGTGGCCTACCTCAGCCTCTTCGATTACAACATCATGAGTTTCAGGAACCAGTATATCGGTCTGGGCAACTATGCCAAGATCCTGCAGGACACCGATTTCGGCTGGGCGCTCCTTCGCACGTGGTGGTATGTCGCCGTCGTCGTCGGGACGGACTTCGTCTACGGGTTCCTGGTGGCATTGCTGGCCTGGCAGTTGCCCCTGGGCTGGTCCAAGCTGTTCCGGGCCATCGTGATCCTGCCCATGATCCTCATCCCCTCGGCGGCGGCCATGCTGTGGAGAAGCGTCATCTACACGCCTCCCTACGCGATCTTCGACCGCCTCCTCGGCCTCCCCATGTCCGTGTCGGTCCTGGCCTCCCCCCAGACTGCGCTCTGGGGGATCATCCTGACGGCGATCTGGGGATGGTCCCCCTGGGTCTTTCTCCTGCTCCTGGCCGGCCTGGAAGGGCTGCCAACGGAACCCCTGGAGGCGGCCCGGATCGACGGCGCCAGCTTTCCTCAGTTGGTGTGGCAGGTGATCCTGCCCATGATGAAGCCGGTCATCTTCATCACGCTGAGCCTCAAAGCCGTGGATTCTTTCCTCTCGTTCACCTTCCCGTGGATCATGACGGAAGGGGGCCCAGGGGGATCCTCCCATGTGCTCAGCACCTACATCTTCGAGCGGGCCTTCAAGTTCCTGGACTACGGGTACGGCTCCAGCCTGGGTGTGGTGATGCTCGGAATCGCGGTGCTGACGTCCGCGTCGATCATCGTCTACGCGTGGAGGCAGGGGTATGTCGGCGATGGCGCGTCATAGGCTGGGGTCGCTGGTCAAGGGCCTGGGCATCGTGTTCGTCCTGCTCTGGGTCGGCATCCCCTTCTACACTCTCGTCGCCGTTTCGCTCTTGCCGGAAGGGGCCCCCGCGCTGGGGTTGGAGCTGCCGACGCAGGTGTCGTGGGTCCACTACCAGCGCGTCCTGACGGGTGTGCAGAGCCTCTGGCTCTACCTGGAAAACAGCGTGGTGGTGAGCCTCCTCGCCACGGCGACGGCTCTGGTCTTGGGGCTTCCCTGCGCCTATGGCCTGTCCCGCCTCCAGCGCTATGCGGCCGCCCGCACCCTCTACCTTGCGGTGTTCGTCCTACGCATGCTGCCACCCATCACCCTGGTCATCCCCTACTTCGTCCTCATCGGCAAGCTGAGGCTCCTGGACACCAAACTCGGGCTGGTGTACGCCCTCCTGGCGCCGACCCTTCCGCTGGCCATCTGGACGAGCAAGACGTTCTTCGACGCCATCCCGGTGACGCTGGATGAGGCCGCCCGAATCGATGGGGCCAGCGCGTGGATGATCTTCACCCGCGTGGCCCTCCCGCTGATCGGCAGCGGCGTGGCCGTGACCGCCATCCTCACGTTTCTCACGGCCTACATCGACTACATCTTCGCGGTGACCCTGACGAACCACCAGGCCCTGACGCTGCCGGCGTATATCGCCGGCTTCAAGACCGAGTACCGGTTCTATGTGGGGGACATGCTGGCCGCGACGCTGGTGGGCACTCTGCCGATGGTGGGACTCTTCCTCATCGTGCAGCGGCACATGCGGCGGGTTGTCTTGGCCGGCGTTCACTGAAGAGGTACGTGGTGGCTGACAAGGTCCGCTCGCTTCAGGAAGTGGTGGCCAGTATCCCCGACGGGGCCAATCTTACCTTCGGCGGTTTCGCGGCGTACTTCACTCCCCTGGCTCTCGTGCGGGAGCTGATCCGCCAGGGCAAGCGCGAGCTGGAGATGACCTCGGTGGCCGAATGCTGGGTGGCCGACTATCTGGCCGGCGCGGGCCGCATTCGCCGCGTCCGGTTCTCGAATTTCATGTTCGAGGGCTTGGGACGATGCCAGAACTTCGCCCGCGGCGTGGAGCGGGGCGAGATTGAGGTGGAGGATTACAGCCACTTCGCCATCACATCCCGCCTGGTGGCGGCCGGCCTGGGCGTCCCCTTCCTCCCCATCAAGCCCATGGCGGGGACCGACCTGATGCGCACGCGGGGGTTCGAGGCGGAGAAGGCCCGGCCATTCGCCTGCCCCTTCACCGGCGAGCCCGTGCTCCTGGTCCCGGCGGCGCGGCCGGACGTCGCAGTTCTCCACGTGGCCCGGGCGGACCGGGACGGCAACAGTCAGCTCTTCGGCTACACGGCGGTGGTGGAGGAGCAGGCCCGGGCGGCGCAGCGGGTCATCGTGACGACCGAAGAAGTGGTGGAGGATACGGTGATCCGGGCCCAGCCAGAGTTGACCGTGCTGCCCAGCTTCCTGGTGGACGCCGTGGTGGAGGTTCCCTTCGGCGCCCACCCGACGGGGATGTACCGGTACTACGATCCGCACTTCGAATTCATGCGCGACTACTATGCCGCCTCGCGAGATCCCGCGGCCTTTCGCGCCCACCTGGAGGAATGGGTGCTGGGGCCGGCCGACCACTGGGCCTATCTGCGGAAGGTCGGCCTGCGCAGGTTGCTGGCGTTGCGGAGCGATCCGGGCCTCGGCATCGCTCGCATGCACGCACGGACGGCGACATGAGCGCGAACAGAGGGGAAGGCGCGCCGAATGGAGTGACCCGGCAGGAGATTATGGCGGTTGCGGCCGCCCGGGAGATCCGGAACGGGGAGGTCGCATTCATCGGCACCGGCCTCCCCATGGTGGCGGCTTACCTGGCCAAGGCCACCCACGCGCCCGACACCGTGCTGGTATTCGAATCCGGGATCGTGGGCGCCAAGCCCAAGGAACTGGCGACGGGCGTCGGGGACCTCCGGCTGCTGGTGGGATGCGTGAAGAGCACCGGTCTCTACTATGCCTTGAGCCTGCTGCAGGGCGGCTTCATCGACATCGGCTTCCTGGGAGCGGCCGAGGTGGACCAGTACGGGAACCTCAACTCCACCAGCATCGGCGACTACCAGCGCCCCACGGTCCGTCTCCCCGGGAGCGGAGGGGCCAACGACATCGGCAGCCTGGCCCAACGTCTAGTCATCATGGTCCCGCACGAACCGCGCCGCCTCGTTCCCCGCGTACAGTATCTCACCACGCCGGGCTTTCTCGACGGGCCCGGGGCGCGGGAGCGGGCCGGTCTCCGGGGCGAGGGCCCGACCCGGGTGATTACCGACCTCGCGGTGCTGGACTTCGACCCCGCGTCGAAGCGGATGCGGCTCGCCACAGTCCACCCGGGAGTGACGGTGGAAGCGGTGGAGGCGCGCACGGGCTTCGCCCTGTTGCGGGCGCCGACGATCGGAGAGACGCCGCCCCCGAGCGCTGAAGAGGTCCGGCTGCTCCGGGAGCGGATCGACCCCGAAGGCATCTATATCGGGCAGAAGGCCTGACACACGGGAGGGAGAGGAGGACACGGTGCGGGAGAAAATCATGGGGCTGCGGGAGGCCGTGGCCCTGATCAAGGATGGCGATACGGTCGCCATCGGGGGACACACCCTGCGACGACATCCGATGGCCCTCATCCACGAGATCATCCGTCAGGGTCGGCGAGACCTCCAGCTTCAGGGCTGGAACAACGGCATTGATATGGACATGCTCATCGGTGCAGGCTGCGCCGCCTCGGTGGAGACCTCGTACATCGGGATCTCCGCCTTCGGCCTGGCCCTGAACTTCCGCCGGGCCTGCGAGCGGGACGGGCTGAAGGTGATCGAGCACTCGGAAACCACCGGCCTGGACATGTTCCGGGCCACCGTCATGGGGATGAGCTTCTTCCCCACCAAAACGCCCCTGGGATCGGACCTGATGCGGGTGAACGAGCACCTGACCGAGATCGCGTGCCCCTTCACCGGGGAACCCTTTGCGGCGGTGCGGGCAGCCCGCCCGGACGTCGCCATCATCCACGCGCACACGGCGGACCGGTACGGGAACGTGCAGCTCGACGCGCAGCGCTGGAACGACCAGAGTGCGGACGTCCTGATCGCCAAGGCGGCACGCACGACCGTGGCCAGCGTGGAGCAGATCGTGAGCGACGAGGAGGTCTACCGGAACTCCGCGCTCACCGTCCTGCCACGGAAGTTCGTCGCGGCGGTTGTCGAGGCGCCCTATGGGGCCCACCCATGCGCATGCGATGCCCGCTACGACTACGATTTGGAGGAAACGGGGAAATATTACGAGGCCTCCAAGAGCAAGGGGAGCTTCAAGGCCTACCTGGACACCAGGGTGAGAGGGGTGGCCGATCACATGGAATATCTCGAGCGCATCGGCATCGAGCGGCTGATGCGACTCACGCGGACGAGGGTGGCGCGATGATGACGACCGACTACACGACAGAGGAGCTGATGGCCTGTGCGGTCTCGCGAGAGCTCCGGGACGGGGAGCTGGGTTTCATCGGGCTGGGGACGGGGGGACGAGCGTTCATCTATGCGGTCGGCATCCCGAGTGTTGCCATCGAGCTGGCCCACCATCGGGGCGTGGATTTCATCGCGCAGTATGGCGTGAAGCTGGAGCCCCGTATCCCGGAGGTGCCGGGCTGCTTCACGGATGCCAACCTGCTGGAGTGGCCCTGTCGCGCCATGATCCTGGTGGAGGATTGTCTGGATATGTTCCGGCGGGGGATGATGGACTGGGGCTTCGTTTCAGGGGCCCAGATCGATCCGTATGGCAACCTGAACAGCGTCTGCATCGGCGACCAGAAGCATCCGAAGGTGCGACTGGTCGGGGCCATCGCCCAGACCGATCATTGCGCCCAGGCCCGGCACACCATGATCATCGTTCCGCAGGAACGGCGAGTCTTCGTGGAGCGCGTGGATTTCATCTCGGGCCTGGGCTTCGGGGATGGCCCGGGCTACCGGGAGCGATACCAGCACCACGGCGGCGGCCCGGGGAAGGTGGTGACCAACCTGGCGGTGCTCGGCTTTCACCCGCAGACGAAGCGGATGCGGGTGCAATCGCTCCACCCCGGTGTGACGCGGGAGCAGGTGGAGGCGAACACCGGGTTTCACCTGGAAATCCCCGACCCGATCCCCACCACGCCGCCGCCGGCGCCGGAGGAAGTCGAACTCATCCGGACCCGGATCGATCCGCGGGGGGTCTGGCTGCAGGCGAAGGTCCAGTAGGCGGGTTTGTCGGAGCGGACAGATATCAGAAACGAGGGGACGAGAAGGAGAAGGCCAGAAGACCGGTATCGACCTTCACGAGCCCTCCCAGCGGTCTTGGCGATGTGGCTGGTGGGAGTTCTTGAGAAGAGGAAGATGGGAGACTGGTCGTGACAGCAGAGAAAAGGAAGCTGGTACTGGCTCGGTACGAGAACATCGAGTTGGAAGAGGACTTCGGTCCTATCCGACCGAACTGCTGACAAGCTTCTTCGGCCCCTCGTGGTTCACCACCGGCCGGGAGAAGATGAAGTTCATCTCACCCGTTCCCGCAGGTGAGAGCATCAGCGCGCGGGGTGTCGTCACCGGCGAGAGCCGGGAGGCTGACGGCACGCGCCTGGAGCTGGAGATCTGGGTCGAGAATGCGGCGGGCAAGATGGCCGCCGCCGGGTGGGCCAGCGGAAAGCTGGAAAGTAAGATCGCCATGCGTCTTGGGATTCATTGTCGGCTCTGGACTACTGGCTGGAGCAGCGCGAACCTCGACCTGATTGATCACGCAAAGGCGCTCGGCTTCTCGGTGTTCGAGCACCTGAATGAAAGCGACCGAGGCACGCTGGGACGCGGCAACATCGATTGGGTGAGCCTGTTCACGGCCCTGAAGGAGATCGGGTACGCCGGCGTTGGCTCTATCGAGAGCTGTGGGGCGTCGAGTCCCGAGCTGAGGGATCTGGAAAGGGAGGAAGGCATACGGCGTGCCCGTTGAGCAAGGAACGCCGATAACAGTCCCGGGGAGTGGTCAGTTGGCAAGACGCATCATGCGAACGGCGGATCCTCGATCGCCGGGCGTCCCATCATTAGGGCCACGATGCGTTGTGGGTCGGCTTCGCCCTTCGAGAGCACGCGCACCAGTTCCCCGTGGTA
>JACQVO010000037.1 GCA_016209725.1 Candidatus Methylomirabilota bacterium
ACCGCCGGCCGACAGACGCGGCCAGCGCGCCGAACGCAGTCGCCTTCAACATGGTTCGCCGGGAAATACCCATGAAGTTCTCCCTGTCGTTCCAGCGTCGTGTGATTGACTTTGCGCTTCCCTGGGCGGTCCTTCGCGCCGTGCGTGTCGCGCAGCCAGGAGCACAATATGTGCTCCGAAGGAGCCCGATGCAAGGGGGAACGCAACCGAGGAGCGAATGCTTGTCGGTTTCCTCTTGCCGCTCTACAGTGTATGCAAGCCCGCAGCCTCTGAGCGCAGTGACGCAGGAAGAGGGCTTGGGCGGACTGGAGTCGGCGTGGGGGATTGACGATGGGTCTGGAATACACCGTCCGATTTCCCGGGGGCAAGCTGCTGGAGCTGGCCCGGGTGATGACGCTTTTGGCCGAGCGTGGTTTCCCGGTCCAGCTCCGCATGGTGGACGGGGAGTTGACCCTGCCCACCGAGGGGCCGCCGGAGCGGTGGACCGACGTCCGGCTGGGGACGCCGGCGGGTATGGTGACCCTCGCTCGTCGGGGCCAGGAGCTGGCGGTCGTCACCTGGGGGAACGCCGATGAGGCGATGCAGCGTGCCTGGAACGCCGTGACCTGGGCAGTCGCGAAGGCAGGGGCGGGCGAGATCGTCCGGCCCGAGGGGCCGCAGAGCCCGGACGAGTTCTGCACCGCAGTCGGGCTGCTGGACCTGCTGAAGGGGTGAGGGCGGGGCGATCTGCGCCAGCGCGCGGCAGGCATGGGTCCGGGATGTGGACTCACCACACTGGGGATCGACAATGTCCTGGCGCCTGGCATGTCTCGCCTTCTTGCTCGCTGGGCCCTCGGCAGCATCGGCGAATGACGCGCTCTGGGAGTTGCTGAAGGCAGGCGGACAGGTGATGGTGATCCGGCATGCCTCGACCGAGCCGGGTGTGGGCGATCCGCCGGGTTTTCGTCTGGAGGACTGTGCCACGCAACGGAACCTCTCATCAGCAGGTCGGGAGGAGGCCGGGCGGATGAGAGACGCCTTCCGCGAGCGCGGGGTACCCGTCGGGCGGGTCCTGTCGAGCCGCTGGTGCCGGTGCCTGGACACGGCGCGCCTCGCCTTCGGCAGGGTGGAGCCGTGGCCTCCACTGGACTCGTTCTTCGATGCGGGTATGCCGGTCCCCCGATAGCCTGTCTCGTGGACGCTTCGCCGTCCGTTCACATAGAGGTGGGAGCACGACGATGAACGGCACCCGCAGCAGAGGAAACGGCCAAAAGTTGGCCGTGTTTTACGAGCACCCCGAGTGGTTCAAGCCCCTCTTCGCAGAGCTGGATCGGCGCGGCGTGGCATACGAGCGGCTCCTGGCACACCAGCATGTGTTCGACCCGGCTGAGCGAAGGTGCCCCTATGCCCTGGTCGTCAACCGGATGAGCCCATCGGCCTACACCCGGGGCCACGGCAATGCGATTCCCTACACCCTGCAGTACCTGGCGTACCTGAAGGAGATCGGCGCCAACGTCCTACATGGTTACGCCACGTATGTCTATGAGTTCTCCAAAGCCCGGCAGATCAGCCTCCTCGAGCGGCTCGGTCTCCGGTATCCGCGGGCACGCGTGATCAACCACCCGTCGCAGGGGCCGGTTGCCGCTGAGGGACTGACGTTTCCGGTCATCCTCAAACCCAATATCGGGGGGAGTGGCGCAAAGATCGTCCGATTCGACACCGCCGAAGCGTTGCGGTCGGCGGCCGAAGCCGGGATCTTGGACCTTGGCATCGACAACACCGCGCTGGTGCAGGAATACCTGCCGGCCGAGGGGAACAGCATCGTCCGCGTGGAGGTCCTGAACGGAGAGTACCTGTATGCCATTCGCCTCTTCCTGATGGCCGACGAGTTCAATCTCTGTCCGGCCGATTACTGCCGGGTGCCCGAGAATGGCGGGCAGCCTGAGTCCAAGGGAGTCGCCGACGGCGTGTCTGGCCGCGGGGTGCCAATAATTGGATATACCGCACCGCCTCAGGTCATCGAGGACGTCAAGCGGATAACTAGGGCGGAGCAGATCGAGGTCGGGGGAGTGGAGTACCTTGTCAACAGTCGCGACGGGGAAGTCTACTATTACGACATCAATGCCCTATCGAACTTCGTGGCCGACGCGCCGAATGTCATCGGCTTCGACCCATTCCCGCGCCTGGTGGACTTCTTGCTGGTGCGGGCCGGCCTCGCCAGTGCGGTGACGTCCTAGAAGGCCCCGGCTCCTTCCCGCGGAGAGCGATTTCGCTTGAGCGCCCCGGAGCGCCTCTGGTACGATCCCGAGGCCCCAGACGTGAGGGGGAGCTGAAACGGTGATCTTCGGGGAAGGGTGGGTCGCGGGGTGCCGATGAACCGGAAGAGGGGGCCCGAGGAAGTCAGGCGCCTTCCCTGGATTCCGTGCGATTCAGGGAAGGCGCTTTTGCATTCCGATTCGGGGTCCGCGTCACTCCCCCGAGGTCGGCCGGAGCTTCCGGCGACGGGCGCCCTCAACCCGACGGCGGATCCCGCGTTCCATGCGTCGGAATATGCGCAGGAACTATGACGTAGCGGTGATTGGGGCCGGGGTCTTCGGCGCCTGGACGGCATACCACCTCCGGAACGTCGGCCAAAGGGTCATCATTCTCGATGCCTATGGGCCAGCCAACAGCCGCGCCAGCTCCGGCGGCGAATCCAGGATCATCCGGATGGGATATGGCGCCGACGCGCTGTACACGCGGTGGTCGCTCCGTTCGCTTACGCTCTGGCGGGCATTCTTCCAACAGACGGGGCACCCGCTTTTCCACAAGACAGGGGTGCTCTGGATTGCGCGTGACGAGGACCCACACACCCTGAACACCCTCACGACGTTGACAGAGGTGGGCCTCCCCCACGAAAAGCTCTCGAGGTCCGAGCTGGATGCGCGCTATCCCCAGATCGCCTTCGGGCCCGTAGCCTGGGGTGTCTTCGAGCCAGACAGTGGAGTCTTGATGGCTCGGCGGGCGGGGCAGGCCGTGGTCGAGGAGGCGATCCGGGCCGGTGCGGACTACCAACCGGCGGCTGTGGCAACTCCTTCTGGCAAGAGGCGGCTGGCCTCTGTGACCACCCAGAGCGGAGATCCAGTATCCGCAGGTGACTTTGTGTTTGCCTGCGGGCCCTGGCTGCCCAGGGTCTCCCCGCATGTCTTATGGAATCGCATCTTCCCGACGCGGCAATCGATGTTCTTCTTCGGCGGACCTCCAGGAGACGGATGCTTTGCGCCTCCGGCGATGCCCGCCTGGATCGACTTCGGCGAGCAGATGTCTGGGATCCCCGATCTCGAGATCCGTGGCTTCAAGGTTGCGCCCGACCGCCACGGCCCGGTCTTGGACCCCGATCAAGACGATCGCGCCGTGACGAAGGAGGAGATCGTCGGAGTACGAGAGTTCCTGGCTCGCCGCTTTCCTGTATTGGGGAATGCCCCTGTCATCGAAGCCAGGGTCTGTCAGTACGAGAACACGTCGAACGGAGACTTCCTGATCGACCGCCTCCCCGACCTTGACAACGTCTGGCTGATCGGGGGCGGATCCGGTCACGGGTTCAAGCATGGTCCAGCGCTGGGGGCATACGTGACGGCACGGGTAACGAAGGGCGGAGCCATCGAGCCACGGTTCGGACTGGCAACCAAGGAGACTGTCCAGAGGCGTTCGGTCTTCTGAGCTACTTGAGACCCTGCATGGCTGCCCTGACCGCAGAGAGATCCGATCGGGGTGGGAGACGACAACCCTGGGTGCCCAGGATGGGAAACATGATGCGGGTCGATTTCGCGCGACTGAAACGGGACCTGGAAGAGCTGGGCGCCATCGGCCGGACGCCGGAGGGCGGCGTGTCCCGCCCCTCCTGGAGCGATGCCGACATGGAGGCGCGGCGGTGGCTTCTCGAGCGGATCATCGCCGCCGGGATGCAGGGGCGGGTGGACGCGGCGGGAAACATCTTCGGTCGGTGGCAGTCCGGGAGCCCCGTGGTCCTGGTGGGCTCTCACATTGATTCGGTCCCCAACGGCGGCATGTTTGACGGGGCCCTGGGTGTCCTGACCGCCTTGGAGTGCCTGCGGCGGATCAAGGAGGAGGGGGTAGGGCTCCGACACCCGCTGGAGCTGGTCGCGTTTACGGACGAGGAGGGGGCCTTCGGCGGCTTCTTCGGCAGCTTTGCCTTCACCGGCGTCCTGAAGGCCGGAGAGATCCCGGACATCAGAGATTCCACGGGCCTCCGGATCGCTGACGCCATGGCCCGCCACGGGATGGAGGCGTTGCAGGCCCCGACAGCCTTCCGGAACCCCAAGGAGATCCGGGCGTACGTCGAGCTGCACATCGAGCAAGGGCCGGTCCTGGAAGCCCAGCGGATTCCCATCGGCGTGGTGGAGACCATCGTGGGGATCCGGCGGTACGGGATCACGTTTCGCGGTCGGGCCGACCACGCGGGCACGACCCCCATGGAGGAAAGGAGGAACGCGCTCCTGGGGGCGGCCGATCTGGTGGTGAAGGGACATCAGATGGTCCGTGCCGAGGGCACGTCCGCGAGCCGGGTGACGGTGGGCATCCTTCGGGTGAAGCCGGCGGTGGCCAACATCGTGCCGGCCGAGGCCTTCCTGACCTATGAGCTTCGGGAGCAGTCGGCGGAGTGGCTGCGCAGGCTCGCCGAGAAGTCCCGCGCTCTTGCCGCAGAGGTGGCTTCGGCTTGGGGGCTGGAGGTCTCTGTCGAGACGATCCTCGACATCGAACCGGTGCCCCTGGCCGAGGAGGTCCAGGCCGCCATCGTGGCCGCCGCGGGGGAGCTGGGGTGCCGGTCCCTCCGCATGCCGGCGATGGCAGGCCACGACGCCCAGGTGGTGGGGCGCGTGGCCAAAGCGGGGATGATCTTCGTGCCGAGTCGCGACGGTCGCAGCCATTCGCCGCTGGAGTTCACGGCCGACGAGGATGTGGAGCGCGGGGCGAACGTCCTCCTGCGGACGCTCCTGAAGCTGGCCGCCGAGTGACGGAGAGGGCGAGCTGGGAGACCATCCTGAAGAAGCGGGACAACTATCCCCCGGCCTTCGACGGCTTCGATGCCCGCGCCGTCGCCGGGTACGGTCAAGGCAAGCTGGAGGAACTGCTCGCCAATCCCGGCATCATCCGGAACCGGCTCAAGATCAACGCCGCCGTTCAGAACGCCAAGGCCTTCCTGGCGGTCCAGAGGGAGTTCGGGAGCTTCGACGCCTATGTGTGGCGGTTCGTCGCCGGCCGCCCGAAGAGGAACGCCTGGAGAATGCCGGGGCAGATCCCGGGCCGAACGCCCGAATCCGATGCGCTGAGCAAGGATCTGTCCGGACGGGGATTCACGTTCGTCGGCTCGACCATCTGCTATGCCTTCATGCAGGCAGTCGGCATGGTGAACGATCACGTTGTCTCGTGTTTTCGCTACAAGGAGGTCTCTTGGTAGCCCTGGCCAGAATCACGGTGATGTATTGTGCGGACGCAAACTCTGAATCCCCCTCTCCCCTCTGCGGGAGAGGGTAGGGGTGAGGGGGACGGTCGGGTACCCTCTGGGTGCGGCGCCCCTGATTGCACCCTCTCCCATCCAGGGAGAGGGAGAATAAACGAGCGTCACCGTACTTAAGAAACGCACTACTTGCCTCGGGAGGGCCGATCGCTCGGCTCCGAGGTTTCGTAGGCCTCCCACAGTAACCGGCTTTCCAGGAGGGACCATGATCACCCGCCAAGCACTCAAGCTGAACTGGGAGGGGACAAACCGGATCCTTCAGGCGGCCGTGCAAAAGGTCCGGGACCTTGGCGTTCCCATGAGCATCGCGGTCGTGGACGAGGGGGGCCACCTGCTGGGCTTTGCCCGGACCGATAACGGGAAGCCGCATAACATCCGCATCGCGCTGGCCAAGGCGCGCGCGACCGCCTCCAACAGGCTTCCTACGGGGAAGATCAGCTCCACGGGACAGCCGCTCAACGACCACATGGCTATTGCGCTTCCCTTGGCGGCCGGGACGGACATGTTCGTCACCTTCACGGGCGGCGTCCCCATCATGGTGGACGGGCACTGTGTGGGTGGCGTCGGCGTGAGCGGGGGCACAGGAGAGCAGGACGCCGAGGTGGCGCGAGCGGGGATCGCTGCCGCGACAGGCGGGGACGCTTAACCCAGATTATTCGTGAACTCGCTTCGTGCCTCGCGGCTGCCCCCTCAGCCTATCCCTCTCCCGTCACCCGTTGCAGTGGGAAGAGCAACGGGTCCCCGGGAGAGGGCATCAAGAATTGTGCTCCCGTCCCGGGAGGGCCCGTTCCCATCTGTTGGCTTGCATCCCGGGCGACTTCTTGATATAAGCCGGGACACATTCCGACTGTGCCACTAGCGGCAGTGATGCCCCGACTCCAGACCGTTTGGAGGGGCCTTCGCCTCCCGCGAGGGCGAGGGAAGCAATGGTCTTCCCTGGACCCCCCGGGGTTGTCGGGGAGGCGGTGACGTCGGAGTCGTGGCCGGGCGCGGCGGAAAACAGGACGGGCGACGGCGCAGGGGATCGGCAGGCGAGTTCCCCGTGGATCCTGGCTGGGTCAAGTGTGGAAAGGATGAGTCATGAAGCTCGTCAAGCAAATCTTGCGGGGCAAGGGGAGTGAGGCCCTCTCCATCTCGCCGGATGCGTCGGTGTACGATGCCCTCAAGCTGATGGCGGAGAAGAATGTGGGGGCATTGCTGGTCCTCGAGCGCGGGCGCCTGGCGGGCATCATCTCGGAGCGGGACTACGCCAGGAAGGTGATCCTCAAGGGAAAATCCTCCCTGGACACACCCGTCAGGGAGATCATGACTGACAAGGTTCTCTTCGTGCGCCCGGAACAGACCGTCGAGGATTGCATGGCCCTGATGACCGAGAAGCACATCCGGCATCTCCCCGTGCTCGTCGGTGATCAGGTGATCGGTGTTGTTTCCATCGGCGATCTGGTCAAGGCCAGCATCGAGGAGAAGGACTTCTTGATCCGGCAACTGGAGAACTACATCACCGGAGGCCGGTAGCCCGTCGGCTCCCTACGATTCCGATCGGGGCCACGCTGGGAGACGCGGCTCTCGAATTGCCTTCAGGATGACCGACCAGCACCCGCCGAACAGCAGGCCGACCGCCACGTAGAATCCCAGGTACGCAAACGTCCCCAGGATGTCGAAGTACGCCGGGGCAAGGCCGAGGTAGATGCCGTAGCGTGCAGAGATGAATGGCGCGGCCGTCGCCAAAGCTGCCGACGCAGTGGCCAGAAACCCGCCGACCCCATACTGGTGGGTCGCCCTGGTGAAGGTCCCGCTGGCGACAAGGGCGCCGCCCACGCCGAGCAGCAGGGCAATGTTTCCATACTCTCTCTCGACGACCTGGCTGAGGGGAAGCAGCCTCACCAGGCCAAGGCGCTGGACGAGAATGAGGGCAGCCGTCAGCCCGGCCGGGATGAGCATCTCGATCACGAACGTGAGGAGCTGTCGCATGGTTTCCCTGGGGCTGGACCCAGAAGTTTCACTGCCAAGACCGCCAAGTTCGCAAAGAGTCGCCAGCACTCATCAGGTCAGAAAACCTGATGGATCGAAATTTTCCGAATGCCGCGGCCTGTTTCTACCTGGCAGCGGCTCGGGCCCGGCGGATCTGCTCGGCGTGATTGTGGGCGTGGTCCGCGTAGATCTCCAGCCACCGCTCCACGGTGTAGCGTCCGCTCTCGCTGTGGGTTCCTTCACGCGCCCACTCGGCCTCCGTCATCCGCTCCAAGAGATGGGCGGTCGTCTCGCGTGCCGCACGAAAGGCATCCAGCGAGGCCTGGATCGGCCGCTGATAATACAGCCGGCGCGCGTACTCGTCCTGATCGTACCCCTGGATTACGGGGCGGTCCTCCGTGATCAGGCGGCGCAGGCGGATGGCCGAGGTCATCTCGCTGTCCGCGAGATGGTGCACGATCTCGCGCGCCGACCACTTGCCCGGGGCGGGCCGGGCATCCAACTCTTTGTCTGTGGCACCCTGCAGAGCCTCGCTGACCGCGCGGAATCCGTCTTTATACTTCTCAATCGACCTCCGCCGAGTCTGGACGTCCATCGGTTTCTCCCGTGGTGCCTGCCTGCCGCTGAGCAACGTTGGTCGCTAACCATGAGCCTAAACCCAATGCCGTTCAGTTTGGCCGCCACCCAGTCGAAATCCCCCCTCCGCCCCCCTTTGACAAAGGGGGGGACGGGGGGATTTGCTCGAGTGCTGGCGTCATTGTCGAGCCGTATGTAAACAGCATTGGGGCTAGACGCGAAACGCGCTCCCCGACCGGCCGGCGAAAATCCGATTGGTGACGTAGGTGCACAGCCCGACCAGCAGGATGGCCACCACGCCGAGGGCCGCCCCGGGGCCCCGGCCGACCGCGCTCTGCATGTACACGTAGATCCCGTAGGCAATCGGGCCCATCTCGATCCTGGGCACCAGCATAATGGTGGAGCTGAGTTCGACGGCCGAGGTCATGAAGCTGATGAGGCCGCCGGCCACCAGGCCGCCCGCCATGAGCGGAAACGTCACCTTCCGGAACGTCCGCACCTGATTGGCACCCAGGTTCTGGGCCGCCTCCTCCAGCGACACGTGGATCTGCTGCAGGGCCGCGTAACAGGCCCGCACGGTGTAGGGCAAGCGCCGCATCGAGTAGGCGATCACCAGGATCACCCAGGATCCGGTCAGGGGTCCTCCCAGGCCCGGAACGTCCCAGCCGTGGAAGACCCGGAGGTACCCCACCGCCAGCACCACGCCCGGAATCGCCAGCGGCATCGTGGCGATGGCATCCAGGAGGTTCCGGCCGAAGACCCGACCCCGCAGCAGCAGCCAGGCGATGACGGCCCCCAGGAAGACATCCACTCCCGCCGCCAGCAGGGCGTAGAGGAGGGTGTTCCTCACGAAGTGGGGGGTGCGGAAGAGGATCTCCGCGTAGTTCCCGAGGGTGTACACCGTGGGGAGGAGGGAGAAGCTCCAGATCCTGGACAGGGACAGCAAGAGGATCCCCAGGTGGGGCAGGAGACTGATTCCCAGGACGAGGACGCTGATGGTCAGGACCCCCGCCAGCCTGATCCCCCGGATCGGCCTGCCGATCTCCGCCCCGGTCGTGCCCCGCTGGACCGTGGCGTACTCCGACAGCCCGAGGTACTTCCGTGCGGCCCAAAGCGACGCCAGGGACAGCACCACCAGGATCACGCACACGACATAGCCGTCCACATCGTCGATGCCGATGGTCGTGATGCGGAGGTAAGCCTGGGGCGCCAGGAGCTTGGTGTAGTTCAGCATGAGCGGGGTGCCCAGGTCGTCGATCACCCGGATGAAGGTGAGGAGACACCCGGCCACATAGCCCGGCAGCATGAGGGGCAGCGTGATCCGCCGGAACAGCCGCCAGCCGTGGCTGCCCAGGTTCTGCGCCATCTCCTCCAGCGAGGGGTCGATGTTGGCCAGCGAGACGGCCGTGTTCAACATGATGAAGGGGAAATAGTGGAGCGTCTGGACGAGGATCACGCCGGGTAGCCCCTCCATGAAGGGCACGCTGATGTCGAACCAGCGGAGGAGGAGCAGGTTCACCATCCCGCTGCGCCCCAGGATAAGCTGCAGGGCCACGGCGCCCACGAAGGGGGGAATCACGAGGGGCAGGACGCCCAGGGTTTGAAGCAGGACCTTCCCGCGGAACTGGTAGCGCACGCTGAAGTAGGCCAGGGGAACCCCCAGGAGACTCCCCCAGACCACTGACAGCCCGCCCGCCGCCAGGCTGTTGACCAGCGACTCGCGGAAGAGCGGCCGGTCGAAGAAGTTGAGCAGGTGGCGGAGGGTGAGCCCGTGTCCGTCGCTGATAGCAACGAAGAGGACCCGCAGGAGGGGGTACAGGATGAAACCGGTGAGCAGGAGGAGCAGGCCGGCCATCACCAGACGCTGCCCCCACGCCCTATGCCGTCCGGTCGCCCTGAGAGGGACAGCTTTCGTGATGTCCTGCCGGTCGTTTCCCATTGGCGTCCGGATCATTGGGATTTGGTCATTGCCCCGGATTGTCCGCGACCATGTTCGCGGAGAATCCGGGCTAGAGGCTGTAGCCGCCGTCCACCACCAGCGTGCATCCGGTGGTGAAGTTGGAGGCATCGGAGGCGAGATACACCACGGCGCCGCCCAGGTCCTCGTAGGCCTGCCCGTACCGCTTGATCACCCCCTGGTCCACCCGGATGGCCCGGATGGCCGGATTGTCCGAGCGGGCCGCGTTCCCCGGGGTGCGGAAATACCCGGGGCAGATGCTGTTGACGTGGATTCCGTGGCGCGCCCACTCCACGGCCAGGGACTTGGTGAGCATCACGACCCCGCCCTTGGCCGCATTGTAGTGGCAGTAGTCCGCGTCGCGATTCACGTGGAAGGCGGACATGGACGCGATGTTGATGATCTTCCCCCCACCTTGCCTGATCATCTGGGGCGCCGCGGCCTTGCAGCAGAGGAACACGCCCTTGAGGTCCACCGCCAGCAGGCGGTCCCAGTCCTGTACCGGCATCTCCAGGGCCGAGAGGGGCTGCGCGTATCCGGCGTTGTTGACCAGGATGGTGAGACGCCCCCACTCCTGGATCACGGTCTCCACCATCGCCGCGACCTCTTCCGGAATGGTCACGTCCGCCTTCACGGTGAGGGCTTTGCGTCCCCGCTTGCGGATCTCGGCGGCGGTTTCCTCTGCGGCCGGCATGTCCAGCTCCACCACGGAAACATCGGCGCCCGCCTCCGCCAGCGCCAGCGCCATCCCCTGCCCCAACCCCTTGCCGGCGCCGGTGACCACCGCCGTCCTCCCCACCAGGGAAAACCGATCCAGGATGCCCACCATGTCCAACCTCCGCTGTCAGAAGATTCGCTCTCGAGGATACCACGCCCCACAGGATGAAATATTCCTTGCATTTCGCCGGACGCCCGGCATAGCATCGCGCCTATCTGTCCTGCGGCACCATCCCAATCAGCAAGCAAAGGGGACCACGCCATGGCCAGGGCCACCATCCTCATTGTCGAGGACAGCCCGGACATCGCTGAGCCGCTGGCAGACGCCTTCCGGTTCGAAGGCTTCGAAGTCCTTCTAGCGGAAAACGCCGTCCTGGCCCTTCAGATTGCCATTGAGCGTCGGCCCGACCTCATTATCATGGACATCCAGCTCCCCGACATGGACGGGCTCGGGGTGGCGCGCACGCTGAAGAGCGATCCGGCCGTCAAGCATATCCCCATCATCGCCATGACGGCCTACGACATCGGGGCGGATCAGGCCCGGGCGATGTCGAAGATGTGTGTCGGCTACGTCCAGAAACCGATCCGCCCCCGGGATCTCATCAACCTTGTTACGGCCGTGCTGAAGCTGCCGCCCGTCTCGGAACCCCCCAAGCGGCCGCGCCCGCCTGCCCGTCCCGCGGGCCGTTAACTGCACGAAGGGCAATCTGGCGATCGGGCAATCCGGCAATCAGGAAAGACGGACCTGGATTCCGGGCTTCGGCAATTACCTGCCTTCCCCGGTTGCCAGGTCCCCAGTTTGCCATCGTTAACCCCACTACTGCTCACATAGGCCACCAGTCCGCCCAAATCCCCCCTCGCCCCCCTTTGCGAAAGGGGGGGTGGGGGGATTTGCTCGAACGCGACGACAGCGTCGAGCCTCATGTGAGAAATATCGGGGTTAGCGGATGGCTGCGACCGCCTTCTCCGCCGCTTCCTTGGCCTTCGCGTAGCTCGCCTTGGCGAAGGTGTCCCACTCCGTCTCCAGCTTCGACTTGGCGTCGGCCTTGGTCTTGTCGGTGAACGCCGCGT
>JACQVO010000276.1 GCA_016209725.1 Candidatus Methylomirabilota bacterium
CGTCAGCGCTGACGGCGGTGGGTCCGACCTACGTCTTCCCTATCATCGCCGCCTTGGCCGACGCCGCCATTGCCCATGATCTGCCCCCGCACATCGCGCTGCCCGCCGCCTGCCAGGTGGTCATCGGGGCCGCCAGGCTCGTGGCCGAGACGGAGCGGAGCCCGAATAGCCTGAACCTCATGATCGGCACCCGGACACTGGACGAGGCCGCAGCCTCCCAGCTATTCAGCCAAGCTCTCCAAGCCGCGTACAAGAAGATCGTCGGGGTAGAGGAAAAGGTGAGGGCCGCGAGCAAGGTGTGACTACCGGGAAGGAACCAATGCCGGCAACCACCATGCGGCCTCAGGCCTCCGCCCCTGTGTCGCGGACCGGGCCCTAGCAGGAGCCCTGTCATCGTATGAGGGCGAGCAGAGACATGCGAACCACCTCGTGGATTTGGCTGCCTCGACGGCCCAACGGGGCACACGATTCTTCCGTTTCATCCTCCCCGAGAACGGAGGGGCCTGCGAGGCCACCGGGGAGCTGCACGGCCCGGTCGTGCAGCCTGCCGTTCTTGCGGACGATGAGGATCCTGGGGGCGAGTGTGGGGCTTCGGGCACCCCCGCGGGCCCGCGTTCGCCGTGACGCAGATCCCGCAAGGCTGAGGGTTGTGGGGATTGAGAGACATCCGCAGGAACGAAGGGAGCGGTTAACGTCGCACGATAAACAGAGGAGAGACGCATGAAAAGCGGACGAAGGGATGCGCTGAAGATGTTTGCGGCCGCCGCGGGGGCGGCGACTCTCACGCCGATCTTAACGAGGAATGTGCACGCCACGCGGGAAACGGAGAAATCCCCTGCTGTTCCGTGGCCCTATAAGAAACTGGACCTCGACCGGGTGGCAGAGCGGGCCTACGCAGGCTACTACAAGGGGGCGTGCTGTTACGGGGCGTTCGAGGGGATCGTCGGCCAGCTCCGCGAGGAGGTGGGGTACCCCTACACCCTAATGCCATCGGAGATCATGGTGTTCGGGGAAGGGGGTGTGGCCGGCATTTCGTCCCTCTGTGGGGCACTGATCGGCGCCTCCTCGGCGATCTTTTTGATAGCCGGAGGTATTGATGGTAAGAAAAGAGGGGAGGCGTTTGAAATTATCCGAGAGCTTTTCACCTGGTACGAACAGGAGGCCCTCCCGAACTACCGGCCGAAGAATCCGAAGTTCGAGATCAAGACCTCTGTCGCGCATTCCCCGCTCTGCCACGTCTCGGTGACCCGCTGGTCGAAGGCGACTGGCTTCAAGTCATTCTCCCCGGAGCGGTCCGAGCGCTGCGGCTGGCTGGCCGCCTCTGTGGCGAAGCATGCCGCGGAACTGCTGAACAGCAAGCTCGACGGGGTATTCAAGGCGGCCCATGTGCTCTCCTCCGAGGTCCAGACGTGCCGGAGCTGTCATGACAAGGGCGGCACGCTGGAGAATAGCCGGGGACTGATGGACTGCGGCGGATGCCACTTCTCCAGCGCCAAGGTGAAACACCCGTAAGCTGGCCGGCCGGGACCGGGGGACCCTCGGGTGACCGGTGCTCCGCGTCGGCTATCCGAAGGTGTGGATGTACGACGGTTCCCTGATGCAGTGGGGCAACCGGCCGGAGCTGCCCATCGAGAAGTGAATGCTGCTCGCCGGGGACCCCTGGTTCCTCCGGGGTCCCCGGCGCGCGGGTGAAAGGAGATTGCAATGTTAGATCTCGCGCCAGGCTGGGCCAACGAGTTCCACGGGCATCACTGTCCCTTCATGCCGATCGGCTACCGGATGGGACGGCTCGCGATGCGGACCTTGGGGGTGGAGCGGGAGCCGGATCATGGGATGTTCGCCTTTCCCGAGATCGGGGTGGGCCACCCCCAGACGTGCATGGTGGATGGGATTCAGATCGCAACGGGCTGCACGTACGGGAAACTGTTGCTGGAGAAGACGGGAGCGGGCAAGCTGGCGGTTACCCTGTTCAAGCCTGGGAAGGGCGCTGTCCGGGTGGCCATGAAGCCGGAGTTCATGGACGGGATGGCACGGTTCGAATTCTTCAAATACCGGAAGGCGGGCAAGGAGCCGTCGGAGATTCCGGCCGCCGTGACCAACGAAGTCGTGGACTGGATGGTCGGCCAGACCGACGATGCGCTTTTCATCATCCAGCCAAAGCCGGACTTCACCTATCAGCCGGTGAAGGGCTCGTTCAACAAGGCGAGGTGCGTGAAGTGCGGCGAGTATGTCTTCGAGCGCTACGTCCGCCTGGTGGACGGCCAGCCGCACTGTGTGCCCTGCGCGGGGCACGGGCGCTGATGCGAGCAGTGGGGGAGATCACTGGCTGCCGTGGGTTTCGACGCAATAAGGTTTCCGAGGATTTGCACATGGGAGAGGGAGGCATTTCGGACAGGGGATGAGGCATAGCAGTCCGGAGGAGTGCCGATTCCGCAGGTCGGCGTGCAAGATCCGCAGTCCCTGCAGTCCCAGATGGGTGTCGCAGAGTTTGCGGGCGGTTCGACAACGGACGAGCGTGTTACGAATGCTGGACTTCGAGGATGATTCGTCTTTGGGCTCTCCCAGGCTTGGCCCTGGCACGTCCTATGCTGTCTCAGTTGCGTGGGGCCAATCGGCGTGAACCCTTCCTTCCCCGAATGGATCGAACAAATCGGGGGACGTGGCCCAGAGAGGCAGGTGCGGGATGATGGACAACTGGGTTGCGACTAAGGGGATAGGCTGGGTGAGGTTGCCGGCGGCCCGGCATTTTTTTGTAGAAAGATATATGACTACATGGTCATGGACACATTACGCGGCAATCTTGCCCCTCGAACACACCTGCGTGGACTTCTGCAAGAACGACGTCTTCGTGTGGGATGAGGATCACGTGTACCCGATCGTTCAGAATCCGCTGAACTGCGTGGTGGGCTGCGATGCCTGCGCGCAGGTCTGCCCCGTCGAGGCCATCACCTTCCCCAATCAGGCGGAGTTGCGCGAAAGAGTACGCCGGCTGCGGACCGAGGTGGCGGTTGGGGCGCCTCGATGAGACGGTAGAGCGCGTGGCTATGGTAGGCTAACGGCGCGGGGAGATTGCATGAGGAGGAAGATGACCATGATTGATCCCAAGGAGTACCTGGAAGCCGGCCAGAAGTTCCACGGGCACAAGTGCCCCGCCATGCCGATGGGTCTGCGGGTAGGGGCTGCGGCCATGAACCGGTTGGGGGTGGAGCGGTCGCCGGATGGCCAGTTGGTTGCTCTGGTGGAGCTCGGTGAGGACCACTGCGCCACCTGCTTCGGCGATGGCATTCAGATGATCACCGGCTGCACCTTCGGGAAGGGGAACATCAAGAAGCTCAATTACGGGAAGTGGGGAGTGACCCTGGTGGACCGCGCCAGCGGGCGGGCCGTGCGGGTCGTGCCCAAGACCGAGGCCATGCTGGCCAACAAGCAGACCGAGTTCTTCCAGAAGTATCGGGAGAAGGGGATCCCCGCGTCGCAGGTCCCCGTCACCGTGGTGGAGCCGCTGATCGAGAAGGTCATGAAGGCCCCGGAGCAGATACTCCTCACCGTCAGCAAGCCGTTCGAGTACCCGTTGCCCAAGAAAGTCGAGTCCTTCGCCGGCTTTGTCTGCGATCACTGCGGCGAGATGACGGTGGAGGGCTACGGCCGCCCCCTGGGGGACAGGAAGGTGTGTCTCCCGTGTTACGAAAAGGCGACCGGGCAGCGGTGATCCGATTTCCTTGCCCGAGTGGAGGTCTGCCATGATGCGGCTGATCGTAGTAGGTCTCGTGCTTGCAGTCTTCGGGGCGGTCTTCAGCCTCACGCTGGCCATGTCTCACCAACCCGATGCCTTCCTGGCTGGAGGTCAACGCCTGGATAGCCCTGGCCAGACGCAGGCCACGGTTCCTCCGGGTCAATGCACGGACTATCCGTGCCCGCCCATCGGGACCGAGGGACCGCCGGAGCGGGAACTTCCGGAGTCCGTCACCTGCGCCGAGCGGATAGAGCCGGCGCCCGCGTACTGCCCGTGAGATGCACGAAGGGGGGCGCCATGGCGGGCATTGCTGGAAGGGCGAGCTACGGGGGCTCTGGGCGTTGCGGTCGTGATGCGGATGCGGGCGGTTATCGCTTCCCGTCTGGCCGCGGCGCCGGCAGTCGCACCCGTCGAAGAGGGCCTTGGTCTCGTTGCATTCCCGCGGTATCGTAGGCATCGCTCCGCACAGGAGGAGAGCGACCGATGGCCCGCGTGCGATTCCAGTTCCGGTGTGCTGGCGCCACCACCGTGATAGTCGCGGGTGATTTCAACGGATGGAGCACCACCGCTCATCCGATGCAGCGGCAGGGCGAGGACCTCTGGACCCTGGAGACGGACCTTCCCCCGGGCCGCCATGAGTACAAGTTCCTCGTGGACGGCCGCCAGTGGTGGAACGATCCCGAGGCGCCCAAGGTGCCGAACCTCTGGGGGAGCGAGAACTCCTCCGTGGAGGTCCGGGAGGAGCGCCCGTCATGAGCCGCGCCGTTGACTTCACAGGGATTCGGCAAGTCTCTCGTGATTGCCGCCGTCCGGGGTACGGACGCCTCGAGCGGGCGTGCACTTGGGCCCGAGAAACCGGGAGGTAAACACGTGGGCCGGAGATCCATCGCCTACTTTTCCATGGAGATTGGGCTGGAAGCCGGCCTGCCCAGCTACAGCGGCGGGCTGGGCGTCCTGGCGGGGGATACCCTGCGGGCCGCCGCCGATCTGAAGATCCCGATGGTCGGCGTCACCCTGCTCCATCGGAAGGGCTACTTCTATCAGCGGCTCGATGCCAGCGGCTGGCAGCGCGAGGAACCCGCCGAATGGGTCGTCGAGGATTTCCTGGAAGGGCTGCCCCCGCGGGTCTCTGTGACCATCGAGGGTCGGTCTGTCCACCTCCGGGCCTGGCGCTACGACGTGAAGGGCGTCAGCGGCTTCCGGGTGCCGGTGTACTTCCTGGACGCCGACCTCCCGGAAAACTCCGAGTGGGACAGGGCGTTGACTCACTACCTCTACGGTGGGGATGCCCATTACCGGCTGTGCCAGGAAACCGTGCTCGGCATCGGCGGGGTGCGGATGCTGCGGGCACTGGGTTACGGGGATCTGGACCGGTTCCACATGAACGAGGGACACGCCAGTCTCCTCACGCTGGAGCTGTTGGAAGAAGGAGCGCGGAAGGCGGGACGCCCATCGGCCACGCCGGAGGATATCGAGGCCGTGCGGAGGCAGTGCGTCTTCACGACCCACACCCCCATCCCGGCGGGACAGGACCAGTTTCCCCTGGACCTGGTGAATCAGGTCCTCGGGCCCCGGCAGGTCTTCCACCTGGACCAGATGAAGCATGTCTTCTGCTGCGACGGGCTCCTGAACCTGACCTTTGTGGCCCTGAGCCTCAGCCACTATGTGAATGGGGTCGCCAAGAAACACGGGGAAGTCTCCCGGCTCATGTTCGCCCCCTACGTCATTGACTCCATCACCAACGGGGTCCATGCCGCCACCTGGACTGCGCCCGCGTTTCAGGAGCTCTTCGACCGGTATATCCCTGGGTGGCGGGAGGACAACTTCAGCCTCCGCTATGCGCTGGGCATCCCCGCCCGGGAGGTGTGGGACGCGCATACCCACGCGAAGCGAGAGTTGCTTCAGTACGTGAACCGGGAGACCAACGCGGGGATGGATGGCGAGACCCTGACGCTCGGCTTTGCGCGACGGGCGGCGGCTTACAAGCGAGCGGATCTGCTTCTCCAGGACTTGGAACGCCTCAAG
>JACQVO010000277.1 GCA_016209725.1 Candidatus Methylomirabilota bacterium
ATCCAACCGCTGCGTCAAGCGCATTCCCTTCCCGCCCCCCGTCTCGCCGAAATCGCCTATTGCCGAATGGCGGGCTGCTCACCCGTTCAGGGGAGTGGATCGTCCTCAACGAACCCCTGTGGAGGGGACGTCGCGGCTTTAGCGGCTCTATTGGTCCTCCCGCTTGGCCCCGGATCCGCTTCCCTCCTCATCGGAATCTCTGTTTCCGCAACATCGGCAACAATGTCGCATGCGGGACAGCGTGGAGCACGGCGGCGATGCCGCCGATCATGCGAGAGTTCTTGATTCGCCATGATCGTCTCTCAGCCCAGAAACCGGTATCCGACACCACTTCGATGCAATCTGCTGGTTTCGGCGGGCTTGTCGATCCAACTCTGGGGCAGCAGACGACAGGAAGCAATCCGATGGAACTTCGGTCTGCCCTGGGCAAAACAACCAGTTGACTCCAACAGGCATGCCAACGCCCGTTCCTGCGGCAGGTTCAAGGCCCCAGGCCACATCCTGATCATTCCGAGGAGGATAGAGAGAGAAGAGGGCGAAGCATTGAGAGAAACCTGGCGCAGCGATCCAGTTGGGATTCTACGTACTCGCGATCAAAAGAGACAAGAGCCACATAATCCCCTTCCTGTCGATCCTCATATACCCGATCGTAGAACCTTCCCCACTCCGCATCGAGATGACCTGACCTGATGAATCCGCGGTGGAACGCGGCTCGTACTCCGGAGTGCTTCTTGAAAGATAGTCGCCGATCGAGAAGCGCTGCGCTCACTCCATAGAATGCGGCGTAGTAAAGGCGGTTAACCGCGAACAGGTAGGATCCGGCTACGAATTCGCGACGGGGGGAGGACAAACTCTCTTCAGCTTTGGACCACCAATACCGGATGACATCACTTCGGGGCTCTGAAGTCATACGGCGACGCCGTCCCTAAGGATTTCCTCATGGATCGGTAGAACCGAGACCACACCTCTTTCCCAGTTGTCTCGGTCGACTACGAGAGAGCTGAAGTTTGTGCCGTAGCGGAGATTCACGTCGAAAATCAGGTCGGTGATCTGGTGGCGAGTTGGTCGCGTCACTGGCTTCTTCGTGAGGATCAACAGATCGAGATCGGATTCCTCGTCCGCTTCTCCGCGAGCGGCAGAGCCAAACAGCACCATTGCCTCCACGTCGAACTCGGCAGACACGCGCTGGCGTAGCGCAGCGAGTGCCTCTCGTTGATTCGGCGTCAAGGCCACATCACTGAGTTGCCTCACGTTTCAGATTCCCCCTTTCCACCCAGCCTACCTGGGCACCGATTCAGCGTCTGAGGACATGGCTAGAATCTCCGCAAGATCCCCACGACCTTGCCGATGATCTGGCAGCTCTTCTCTCCCCGGTGAATCTGGAGCGGGGGCATGCTGGGATTTTCGGGCTGCAGGACGATCATGTCCCTCTTGAAGTAGACGCGCTTGACGGTGGCCTCGTCATTCACCAGGGCCACCACGATCTCCCCGTTCTCCGCCGTCGCCTGCCGGCGGACCAGGGCGTAATCCCCGGGCAGGATGTGGGCGCCGATCATGCTCTCGCCCTGGACCTTGAGGAGGAACACCTCGTCCCCGTTCACCCAGTCGCGAGAGATGGTGAAGGTCCCCTCCACGTTCTGCTCGGCGAGGAGCGGCTCCCCTGCGGCCACCCGACCAAGGATGGGCACCTCCCGCAAGGGTCCAGGCGCCCTGCCGGGGGACGCCGACTGCGCCGCCCCTGAAGCGTCCAGGATTTGAAGGGAGCGGGACTTCGAGGCGGTGCGGCGCAGATAGCCCTTCCGCTCCAGCGCCTTGAGGTGATCGAAGACGCTGCGAGGGACGAAGCCGAAGTGGGCGCCGATCTCCCGTACCGTCGGCGGATAACCGGCCTGCGTGATGAACTGGCGGATGAAGTCCAGAACTTCGCGCTGTCTGGCTGTGAGCGCCAACCTGACGTTCATGGTCTGCCTCTCCCACATTCGGGGTCGCACATTCGTCGTCGAAATTCTATACCATACGTGCGTATGGTTGGTCAAGACAAAGGTATTCCCTTCGAAATTTCTTCTCGGCCAAATTCGTGATAGGCTTCTCCTGCGCAGGAGGAGAGTGCCCTTCGAACTTCGTGCGCCTATCCCCCTGAGAGTGGACCGGGTTTCAGAACTTGAACGAGGGCTGGCCTGATGCTTGGGATCGCTCTGAGCTGGAGCCGGGCGGGCCCATCGGAGCCGTGGACGATCGCGAGGAGGGACTTGACAGGCCCGCCGGGACTGGATACCTTGCGGGCACCGTCACCGGCCAGAAACCCGTTGTGAGAGGAGGACAGAATGAAGCAGACCAAGCGGAACGGCATTGGTACCCGTGGCGTGACCCGGCGGGAGGTTTTTCGCCTGGGGGCAGTCGGAGCCGCCTCGATGGCTTTCGGCCCCTTCGTGGTCACCCCGGCGCGCGCCCAGGCCTTCAACTGGCAGCGATTCCGGGGGAAAGAGCTGTACTGCATCTTCTACAAGCACCCGTGGATAGATGAGATGGTCAAGTTCTTCCCGGAGTTCGAGGACCTTACCGGGATGAAGGTCAAGTACGAGGTCCTGCCCGAGGTTCAGGGCCGCCAGAAGCTGACGGTGGAGATGACCGCCGGCAGCGGCGGCGTGGATGCCTGGCACGCCAGCATGCATGTGGAGAAGCGCCGGTTCTGGAAGTCCGGCTGGTTCCAGCCCCTGAATAAATTCCTCGAGGACAAGACCCTGACCGCCCCCGACTTCGACTGGGCCGATATGACGGCCGGCGCCGTGGCGGCCGTGACCCAGCCGGACAAGACCATCAGCGGGATCCCGACGTTCGTGGACCCCTTCGTCCTCTTCTACCGGAAGGATCTCTACCAGCAGAAAGGGTGGAGGCCTCCCCGGACCCTCGCGGAACTGGAAGACCAGGCGCAGAAGCTCCACAACCCACCGGGCATGTATGGGTTCGTTGCCCGGGGATTGAAGAACGCGAACGCCACCCCTTGGGCCTACGTGATATACGCCTTCGGGGGCGAATACCTCACCCGGGACGGGAAATCCGCCATCGGCACGCCGGCCTGGGTGAAGAGCATGGAGTGGTACGCCGGCATGCTCCGCAGGTTTGCCCCGCCCGGCGTGGTCAACTTCAACTGGTACGAGTGCAGCTCGGCTTTCATGCAGGGCCAGGTGGGCATCTACTACGACGGCGTGAATTTCGCCAACCAGTTCGAGGATCCCAGTAAGTCCAAGATCGCGGGCAAGGTGGGCTACGCGGCCCTGCCATCCGGGCCCGCTGGGCACTTCGCGCCCACCTTCACCAATGCGATGGCGGTCAGCGCCCAGAGTCGCAACAAGGAGGCCGCCTACCTCCTCATCCAGTGGGCCACCACGAAACAGATGTGCGTGCGGGAACTGCTGGCGGGTGTCGGGGTGGGTCGCGTCTCGCCTTGGGGTCACCCGGAGGTGAAGGCCAAGCCGAAGATGCCCGCCGACTGGTACACCGCGTACCTGGAGAGCCTGAAGATCGGCCGCGCGGGCCTTCCGGAGATCGTGGATGTCACCCAGTACCGCGACATCATCGGCGTGGGCATCCAGAAGGCCATCGAGGGGGCCAAAGCCGCGGATGTGATCGCCCAGACCCACAAGGAGTTCCAGGAGCTCTTGGACAAGACCGAGAAGTAAGCGCCCTGCTTGCCGACACGGACGAGCCCGGTCCTCCCGCCCATGGTGTGGCACGCGGCGGGAGGGCCGGGCTCTTTTCGGGGGGGAGACCGAGGTCGCCCATAATGGCGAACCGCACCGACGTCGTTGACCAATCCGTGGCCGGGGCATCCTTGTCTCTGGGGATCCGGATCTCGCGGTTCGGCCACCGCTACGCGCGGTTCATCTTTCCCGCCCCGGCCCTCCTGATTGTCGCCTTGATCATCGTCTATCCGGTCTTCTACACCGGCTGGATGAGCTTGCAGGAATGGTTCGCCTCCAGCCTGACGCCCCCCAAATTCATCGCCGTCGCCAACTACCAGAAAATCCTGGCGGGCGATCCGCGGGTCCGGGATGCATTCTTCCGGACGCTCTACTTCACCCTCATTGCGGTGTCGGCAGAGACCGCGCTGGGGGTGGCGATGGCTCTGTTGTTCAACCGGGAATTCTGGGGTCGGGGGCTGGTCCGGACCCTGTCCATCCTGCCCATGATGGCCACCCCCACCGCCATCTCCCTGGTCTTCGTGATGATGTACCACCCCACGCTGGGGGTGATGAACTACCTGGTCGGCCTCGTGGGGCTGTCCCCGTTCAAGTGGACCTACAGCAGCAAGACGGCCCTCTACGCCATCGCCCTGGTGGACGTGTGGGAATGGACGCCCCTCATCATGCTCATCGCCCTGGCGGGCCTGGCCGCCCTGCCGAAGGAGCCGTACGAATCCGCCCTCATTGACGGCGCCTCGGCCCTGCAATGCTTCTGGTACATCACGCTCCCCCTGCTTCGACCGACCCTGATCGTGGCCATCCTGTTCCGCTCCATTGACGCCCTGAAGACCTTCGACATTATCTTCGTGATGACCCAGGGCGGCCCGTCCAATGCGTCGGAGACCATCAACATCCTGCTGTTCAACCAGGCATTCTCGTACTTCAATATGGGCTACGCCTCGTCCATGGCGGTGGCCCTGTTCGCCATCGTCATGGGCGCCTGCCTCATCCTCATGAAGGTGCGGAGGGTCGGATGGTGATGCCACGGGGAGGGACCCCGCCGGTCCCGGACGGGAGTCCGGGAGAGGCGGGGATGGGGCCCCGAAGAATTGACGCCCGGAGGGTCGGCTGGTGAGCGCAAAGCTCCTCAACAGTCGGCTGCGGACGGTGGGCTTCTATGCCCTGGTCATCATCGTCATGCTGCCGACGGTCTTCGTCTTCTACTGGATGATCACCCTGTCCTTGAAGCCGCAGGTGGAGGCGGCCGGCTATCCGCCAAGCTTCTTCCGCTTCTCCATCACCTTCAAGGGATACGTCGAGGTGTTCTCGAAGCACCCGTTCCTCCTCTACACCTGGAACAGCTTTGTGGTGGCCACAGGGTGCACACTTCTGGGCTTGATCGTGGGTCTGCCGGCGGCCTACAGCATCGCGCACTGGCGCCAGGCTGGCCTGGCCGTCGTCGTCCTGGCGGCCCGCATCATCCCGGGGATCAGCTACCTCATCCCCTGGTACATCCTGTTCCGCAACCTGAAGATGGTGGATACCTACCAGGCCCTCATCCTCACCCATCTCGTGGTGGGCTTGCCCATCATCATCTGGGTCATGATCGGCTTCTTCGAAGACATCCCGCCGGAGCTCCGGGATGCCGCCCTCATCGACGGCTGCTCCTATTACGGGGCATTCCTGCGGGTGGCCGTCCCCCTGGTCAAGCCGGGGATCGTGGCGACATCCATCCTGAGCTTCATCTTCTCCTGGAACAACTTCCTGTTCTCGGTGATCCTGGCCGGCCGCAACACCCGGACCCTGCCCATCGCGGTCTTCAACATGATCGGCTACGAAGAGATCAATTGGGGGCCCCTTGCCGCGGCGGCGACCCTGATCACCCTGCCGGTCATCCTCCTCACCCTGATCATCCAGCGCCACATCGTCTCCGGCCTCACCTTCGGTGCGGTGAAGGGGTGAGGGAGAGCCGACAGCGACAGGGATCTCCGACAGCGCGGTGGGTTGCCCCGCTGTCCCCACCCAGGGGGCACCCAGCCGACAGGATCCGGCGATCCCGGTCGGTTGGGTCCCCGGGATCTCGCTGACGGGCGGATCGTCGGCAGGGGGGGCTTGAATTGTCCGCGAAAGGAGAGGATACTCCCTTGGGGATTGCCGCTTGAGGGGAAGGGAAACGGGCGATGAGCTTCAAGGAGTGGCTGGACGGGTGGCTGAAGTGGTTCCGGGGCTTCCTCTTCGGCCTGGCGCTGTACGACAGCGTGGTGATGTTCCGCAAACAGCGCGGAGACCTGGAGCATCTCTTCGTCCTCATCGTGTTCGGCGACATCGTCGGCGTCCCGGTGATCCCTCCCTACTACACCTTGCGACTGCTCCCCTACATCGTGCCCGCCGTTGCCAACTGGAAACGCCGCATGCTTCGCGAAAAGGATCTGACCGACCTGGCGGGTGCCGGATGACTCGGGGTGATCGCGGATTTCGGATTGCGGATTGCGGAATTGTCCACAGAGGGAATCCGGCGCACCTTCGCATTTGCTCCCCAGCCCCCAACCCCCAAC
>JACQVO010000271.1 GCA_016209725.1 Candidatus Methylomirabilota bacterium
CCCCCCCCCCCCCCCCCCCCCCCCCCCCCCCCCGCCCCCAAAGGAAATTCGTATCACCATCACCCACCCAGTACCTCAGGCTGCCACTTCAATCTGGGCGCTGCTCAGGCGGGACTTCGGTGGTGCCAACCTTCCAAGCCTCACATGCACTACCGGTTGTCCTGCGCCGCGGCGGGCCAGCGCTATTTCCGTATTTTGCCGGCAGAGATCCGCATCGTCTTCCGGGAGAAGAACGATTAAAGCGTTCCCCGGAATCTTCTTCGCCACCTCCGGATGCTCCAGCAGGTAGAGATCGAATTCTCGGGACAGCCGGAGATTCTTTGCGAACAGTTCTTGTTCGGTCATTGTCGCCACCCTCGTAGGAACTGCTCCTTGTACCGAACCCAGTTTTCATCAATGTCGTCATCGGCAAGCGTCAGGGCATCCGCTGCGTCCTGGACCGAAAGGGGGATCTTCTCTACGCGGCCACCCGGAAAGACCCGATCTATGTGGGGAAATCCGTGGGCCGTATCGTACCGGACGACGGGCCGCCACTCCCCATCTATGAACGTTTCATACTGCACCGTGAACCGAACGACTCTCCCCCGTTCGGTAACGTGCTCATGCCGCTTCCGATCATTCAGCGTCAACAAGTACACGTATGAAGTGATTGCCAATTCTCACCACCAGGAAGCTCGGAACCGGGGGGTCCGCGCAGTCCGAAGGTTAGCAGAGACCTTGCGGTGTGGCAACTCAAGCCTTCTCGTCACCCGCCATCATCTCATGATAGCGGCGGTCCTACCGGGCGAAGACGGGGGCGACGGGGAGGGGGAAGCAGGGGAGGAGCGGGGAGAGAGGCGAAGAGTGCATGGCGGCTATTTGAGCCTCATCTCGGCCAGCTCGTTCCACAGATGAACGGCCGAGAGCATGCCGTGGTGGAGGTTGTCCAGGTCCAGCTTCTCGTTGGGGGCGTGGGCGTTCTCGTCGGGCAAGCCGATGCCCATGAGCAGGCTGGGCGCCTTGAGGAGCCGGGTGAAGGTCGCGACGGCGGGGATGGTGCCGCCGGTCCGGGTGAAGACGGGCTTCTTCCCGAAGCCCTGCTGGATGGCCCGCGCCATGGCCTGCATGGCCGGATGGTCGGTGGGGGCCAGCCAGGGGGTGCCGCGGCCGGAGATCTCCGTCACCTTCATCCGGACGGTCCGGGGGCAGATCCGCTTCACGTGCTGGGTGAACAGGCGGGCGATCCTGGCGGGATTCTGGTTGGGGACCAGCCGCATGCTGACCTTGGCCATGGCCCGGCCCGGCAGGACCGTCTTGGCCCCCTTTCCGATGAAGCCGCTGTAGAGGCCGTTGATCTCCAGGGTGGGACGCGTCCAGAGCCGCTCCAACGTGGAGAAGCCCTTTTCACCGACCAGGGCCGGGGCGCCGATCTCTCTCTGGAGCTTCTTCTCACTGAAGGGCAGCCCCGCCAAGGCGCGACGCTCCCCGGCCGGGAGCTTCCGCACGTCATCGTAGAATCCTGGGATGCCGATCCGGCCGTTTCGGTCCTTGAGCTGGGCCAGGACCTGGGCCAGGGCAAAGGCCGGGTTGACGACGGCGCCGCCGAAGCTTCCGGAGTGGAGGTCGCTCCTGGTCCCCTCCACGTCAAGCTGGAAGTAGATCAGGCCGCGGAGGCCGTGGGTGATGCCGGGAACCCCCTTGGCGAGCATGGCGGTATCGGAGATGACGACCATGTCGGCCTTGAGCCGGTCCCGGTTCCTCAGGATCCAGCCATCGAGGTTGGGGCTGCCGATCTCCTCCTCCCCCTCGATGAGGAGTCGCACGTTGATGGGCAAGGCGCCCTGCGTTTTCAGGTGCGCCTCCAGCGCCTTCAGATGCATGAAGACCTGTCCCTTGTCATCCACGGCGCCGCGGGCGTACAGTTCGCCGTTGCGAACGGTCGGATCGAAGGGGCCGCTGATCCACAGGTCCAGCGGTTCGGGCGGTTGGACGTCGTAGTGGCCATAGATGAGGGCGGTGGGTTGGCCGGGGGCGTGCAGCCAGTCGGCGTACACGACCGGGTGGCCGGCGGTCGGCACGACTTGGACGTGTTCCAGGCCGATCGCGCGCATGGCGTCGGCCACCCACTGGGCGGCCTGCTGGATGTCGCCCCTGTGTTCCGACTTGGTGCTGACACTGGGAATGCGGAGGAACGCCTTCAACTCCTCTACGAAGGCATGGCGGTGTGCTTGGATGTAGGTGATGGCCGGGTGCATGCGGACCTCCAGGAGACGGGGACACGGGAAAGGGCACGGGTCGGCGAGAAACTCTAGCGCAATACCCCTCGCCGGTCAAAACCTAATCCGGCGCGGCTGCGGGGAGGGGTCCGGCTCCGGCCGATTGTCATGGAGGTCGAACCTGACGCCCCCGCCGGACGTTTCCGATTGCGGCTGGTGCCGGGCAGGTGGTATACAGAGGCGCTCGAACCGTCGTCCTGCGGCCCGGAGGGGCCGGGCCCTGGCTGATTTCGGAGAGGAGTCGAGCATGGTTGGCGGATTGGTGGACTGCCCCCTTTGCCAGGGGCTCAAGAAGATCGGCTGCCCGACGTGTGGCGGCTCAGGGCGCCTGACGTCGCGGCGGGGGGATGCCGTGGTCCAGACACCCTGCCCCGACTGCCAGGGGGACGGCGTGTGCCAGTGTACGGCATGCCTGGGAACCGGGGTGAAGCAGGTCGTGCCGTTTTGACGCGGGCGCGTCGGGCCGCTTCAACGGCGCCGATGGAGGAGGGACCCATGCCTGTTCAGGCATTCATCTTCCTCGAGTGTACGGTTGGCAAGGCGAAAGAGGTGGCCAAGAGGGTGGCCAAGATCGGCGGTGTCCGGCTGTCCCACGCGGTGACGGGAGCCTACGACGCCATCGTCCTGATCGAGGCGCCGGACGTCAACACGTTGGGGACCATGGTCGTGTCGAAGATTCAGGCCGTGCCGGGCGTCCTGCGCACCTCCACGAATGTGGTAGTCGAGTAGCCCTCCACGCGGGAACGCCCGTACCGAACGCCCTCGAGAGTCTTTCCCGCCGGCACTTCCTGCAGTCGCTGGCCCCGCTGGCCTCGGCGGTCAGTCCTGATGCTCTCCGGGGACGGCGGCCCGGCGTCCGCCCAGCCTCCCGCCTCGCACCCGTGCGCTATGCCGGTAGGTGTGGTGAAAGCTCTGCCAGTCGCCAGGCATCCGGCGTTGCGGTCCGCCCACCCGAAGCGAGCGATGGCGTTGACTCCCAAAAGCTTCCCCGCTCGTACATATACCGAATCTGCAGATATTGCACCAACATCGGGATGACAAATTCCGTACACTCCGGCCTCCGGGCGAGTGCCCTGCAGATGCGTGACCACATCCTGGATTCTCCCGGTCCGAGGCGCTTCAGCCTGGGGAGCAGCGCGAAGCCCTCCGTATCCACTTCGCGGAGATTGTCGAGGGTCCACGCGCCATCCAGATGGCCCGGATCTCTGCGCCTCCCGAGCTGCTCCACAAAACGCAGAACGCGCTCGCCAAAGGCCTCCGGGCGATAGAGGGCGTTGCAGAGCCACTGAATCCCCGAGAGCAGTTGCTGGCGGGTCATCTGCTGCGGGACGATGTTCGTGCTCCAGGGCATCGCAGCCACCTCGGAACCGTCGGGCATCAGACGACCCGCCCTCTCCATCCTCGCGTGGAGGGGTGTGGCTGAAGGCGCGACCAAGGCCCCCACGCTGAAGATCGGGATGGGGGTCGACATCGCGAATTGAAATTGGCGTTGGAAGATATCGGGCCCATCCGAGTCGAAACCAACAATCATTCCCCCAACGACAGAGATCCCGTGGTCGAGGAATCGCTGCGCCTGATCCGCCAGGTTGATCTTGAGATTCTGCCGCTTCTTCGTTTCCCGGAGGCTATCCTCGTTCGGGGTCTCGATGCCGATGAAGACCTGTACGAGCCCGGCCGCGGCGCACATCTCCAGGAGTTCGTCATCCCGCGCCGCATCGATCGAGACCTGGGTGACGAAGAAGACCCTGCCGCGATCCTGGCGAAGGTTCCACGCGCGCAATGCCTCCAGGAGCTCCTTGGCCCGGCCGCGGTAGACGGTGAAATTGTCATCGGCGAGAAAGACGCGTCGGTAACCGAGCCGATAGACTTGATCAAGCTCCCGGAGTACGTGTGCCACGGGCTTGTGCCGCTGCTTCCGACCCACATATTGAATCACGTCGCAGAACTCGCACTCGAAGGGGCAACCGCGCGAGGTCTGGAGGGTACCCATCAGTGCCCGCTCATTGGGATACAAGTCCCAGCGGGGCACCGGGCTGCGTGCGAGGTCGGGCGTACCGCCGACGTACTCGTTCTTCCAGCGGCCACGCCTCAGATCGGCAAACAGCCCTTCGATGATGTCTTCGGTTTCACCCCGGACCAGGATGTCGCAGTGCGGTTGCACATCGCCGGGGCACAGGGAGCCGTAGGGTCCACCGATCAAGACGACCTTGCCCCGGTCCCGGAATTCACGGGCGATCGCCGTCATACGGCCCCATTGCGTGATCTTCCCAGTGACGCCGATGAAATCCGCTGCGGTATCGAAATCTATCGGGGTGATATTCTCATCACACAGGGTCACGTCGAAATCGTTCGGGGCCATGGCGGCAATCGTAGAGATAGCGAGGTCCGCCATCAGTGCTGCCGCCTGGATGCCGCTTCCCGCGAACACGTCGGCGCTGAAATAGGTGGGAAAATCGGAGCTGGGGTTGATCAAGTAGATCGATGGAGACATTGGAGCGCCTCCCAGTTCGCCAAAGCCTTGGAGCTTTCCCCTACAGATCACTCTCGGCGAGATCGTCGAAGGCGGCAGACTGCGGACTTCAACGTGCCGCCGAGAGTCAGGCCAACCACCCAGCCGACGATTGCAGGAGGGCGTGCGGAAACGGCCGTGAATCAACCGCCAGGAATGTGCATTTGGACTCGGGAGGCGCTGCACCCGACGGAAGGCCCCCTCCCCCCGTAGGTCGCGTGCAGGATGGGCTTTTCCTTAGCCCCGTGTCAAGGGAAAAACCCGGCAGCGGTCGGGAGGGGAGGATCCGACGAACCGGTTGGAAGATCCGTTCAGTCTTCCGTCGCTCTCAGGAGGAGTGCTTCCAGCGGCGGTGCACCCAGAACCACTGCTCCGGGTGGCGCAGGACCAGGCGCTCGAGGGCGGCGTTGTAGGTCCGGGTGTTCCTCCGGATTGCCTCGTCCACATCCTCGCATTCAATGGGCGGCAGGGCCTCCTCGAAGCGCAGCACGTGGCGGCCATCCGGCTCGCGCCAACAGGTCGCCGGGACGACCGGCGCGCCGGTGGCGAGGGCGATGATGGCCAGACTGCGGAAGGTCCCGGCCGGCTGCCCGAAGAACTCCACCGGGATCCCGTCACTGCCGCTGGCGTGCTGGTCAAAGACGAAGACGACGACATCCCCGGCGGCCAGCCGATCCAGGATCGCGTTGAGCGAGCCCTTCTTGGGGAGCACGCCGAAACCCGCCCGGCGAAACCGCCGGGTGACTAGCGCATCCAGCCAGGCCGGATGCAGGGGCCGGCGCACGAAGTGGATTCGGCCGCGGTATTGCGGGTAATTGGCGATGACGGCGGCGGTGGCGACCTCCCAGTTTCCGAAATGGCCGGTGAGCACGAGAACCCCTTTGCCCCGGGCATGGGCCCGGAAGATGGCCTCGATATTCTCCACCCGCCCCCTGGCTCCCTGCTGGTTCGGGGAGAGCCAGGGGAAGGCCAGAAACTCGCCGACCAGTCGCGCGAGGTGCGCGTAGTGGGCTTGGGCCAGGGACCGGATCTCCGCCTCGGGAAGGAAGTCGCCGAAGACGCGCCGGAGGTTGGTGAGGATGATCCGCCGGCGGATGGGCAGCAGGTGATAGATGAGCTTGCCGGCCAGCGGGACCTCGGTCCGGATGGGCTCGGCCACGGCCACCGCTGACGCGCTGGCCTTATCGTGGGTGAGGGACAGGGCGATCGCCCCGCACCGGTGCCGATCCAGCAGCGCCTGGGCCCGCGGGCTGCAGATAACCCGCGGGGCCCCATAGCCGTCCCGGGTCACGGCGAAGTCCTCGGGGCCAATCAGCGCGAGGGACGTCTCCCGGGGGAACAGCTTGAGGCAGGCTTCCTTGGCCGCGAACCGCGCGGCGAGGCCGGCGGCCCGGCCCGGCCCGTCGCCGACGTCGTACAGCTCCTCGGGGGAGAAGATCGTGCGGAGGTCGTCGGGCGGACTCTCGCGGAGCAGCCGTGCCATGCGCGCGACCTCGACAGTGTCGATGCCGCAGCGGGTGCGTGGATCGGCACTGCCCGCCATCAGCCTGCGTCGCTGGGTGAGGCCCGGAAGAGGAGCGCGGCGTTGGTTCCCCCGAAGCCCCGGCTCAGGATGAGCCCCACGTCGCTGCGGGGGGTCTGCGGCTCGGCGGAGACCGGCAGGTTCGCGAAGCCGGGATCGAGCTCACGCAAGGTCGCCACGCCCGGCACTGTGCCGTGCCGCAATGCCACCAGAGCCAGCACAGCCTCGAGGATGCCCGAGGCGGCCAGGAGATGTCCAAAGGCCCACTTGAAGGCGGTGACGGGAGGGGGCGTGGGACCGAACACCCGCCGGATGGCAGTCGCCTCGGAGGCGTCGGATTGTCGTGTGCCGTTTCCGTGGGCCACGATCATCCCGACGTCGGCTGCACGGATTCCTGCATTCTCAAGGGCCACGGCGATCGCGTAGGCCAGTCCTTCGCCATCACGCCGGATGGAGAGCAATCCCTGCGCCTCGCTGGCGCACCCGCTGCCCAGGAATTCGCCGAGGATCTTGGCCTCGCGGCCGGTGGCCGCCGCCTCGGTCTCGAGGACCAACGCCGCCGCTCCCTCCCCGAGCAGGCTCCCGCTGCGCCGAGCATCGAAGGGCCGAACCGCATCCGCGGCGAGGAGCCCGAGCCGATGGTAGTACAGGAGCGTCTGCGGCTCGATGGGCGCGTCGTGCCCCACGGCGACGGCGCGTTCCGCCTCGCCGGCGCGGAGCGCCTCCGCGGCCTCGGCGACTGCCAACGTGCCGCTCGTGCTGTGGTTCATCACGCAGGCATTTGGGCCCTTCAGGCCATGCCGAATACCGATGTGACCCAGGACGTTGTTCGGGAGTGTCCGCAAGAGCCACATCGGGTTGACGGTGGCGGCGAGTTCCCGCCCGAAGACTCCGAGGTCTCCGGCCGCCGCCGTGAGCAGCGGAAAGAACACGTACTGGTCCTGGAACGACGCGCCGCCGGTGCCAACATAGACGCCGGTGCGATCGTTGAAGGCGTTTCTGGCGGCGGCGTCGAGGGAATCGCGGTAGGCCGCGAATCCCGCGTGGGCGAATGCCCGGTCGGCGACGTACAGTCCCAGAAACTCCGTGCGCCGGAGCAGCTTATGAAGCTTGCGATCTTCCACCAGGGCTCGCGCGTTGAATTCGGTGATCTCTCCCGCCACGGATACCGGCCAGACCGAAGCATTCCACTGCCGGATGGGGGAGATGGCGGACTGCCCGCTCCTCACCCTGTGCCAGACCGACTCCGGGTCCATCCCGGCGGCGCAGATTGCTCCCAGGCCAGTCACGAGGATTTTCGGGCAGTCGGCCATGCGGCCTCCGTCGCTGTCACCGCCCCGGGGCACGTCCCACGCCGGAGACGCGCCGCCGGCGGGTGGCAGCCGGGGGTCTATCCGGGGGCCTCTTCGGGGTTCCGGAAGGTCAGGCAGCTATTCGAGCCGCCAAAGCCGAAGGAATTGGAGAGGGCCACCCCGGTCCGCATCACCCGCGGGCCGCCCAGGACGAAGTCGAGGTCGCATTCCGGGTCCGGCTCGCGGAGGTTGGCGTTGATGGGCAGGATTCCGTGTCGGATGGCGAGGGCGCAGATCGCCGCCTCCACGGCCCCCGCGGCCGCGATGAGGTGCCCCATGAGACTTTTGGTCGAGCTGACCGCGATCTTGCAGGCCTGCGGACCAAAGATCGCCCGGATGGCGGTGCACTCGCTGCGATCGTTCATCGGGGTGGAGGTGCCGTGGGCATTGATGTAGTCCACGGCGTCCAATGGCGCCCCGGCATTCGCCAGGGCCTGGTGCATGGCCTGGATCGGGCCGTCCCCGGAGGGGTGGGAATCCGTGATGCGGTAGCTGCTGAGCGAGTTTCCCTCGCCGGCGAGTTCCGCGTAGATCCGCGCCCCGCGCCGGCGGGCCGCCTCCCACTCCTCCAGGACGAGAAAGCCGGCCCCTTCGCCCAGGACGAAGCCGTTTCGGGTTGCGTCGAAGGGGCGACTGGCGCGTTCGGGCGTTTCGTTGTCCAGCGACAGGGCACCCAGTAGGCAGAACCCCGCCAGGCCGATCGGGGTGATCATGGAGTCGAAGCCTCCGGCGAGGACCCAGTCAGCGGTGCCGCGGCGGATGAGCTTCATACCGCTCCCCACGGCCTGTCCCCCCGAGGCACAGGCCGTGTGCACCGAGTTGGCGTACCCTCGGATCCCGAACCGGCGGAGCAAGAGCGCAAGCCCGGTGCAGGGTTGGATGCGGCAGAAGACCATGGGATCCGCCGTGATCCTGTCGGTCAGGAGGCGCTCCACATGGAATTCGCCATCGGGGCCGCAATGGCGATGTACCTCCCCGAGCTCGGCAAACTCCATGCCCATCATGCTGCTCCCCACGACGCATCCCCAGCGGGTTTCGCTGCCGCGGGCCGGCCAGATCCCGGCGTCGCGCATGGCCTCCTCCGCGGCGGCCAGGGCGAAGGCGTGGGAGCGGTTGGTGAACTTCAGGAGCTTGCGGTCGTCTATCGCCAGGTGCGGGTTGAATCCCTTCACCTCCGCGGCGATATGCGCGGGAAACCCGCTGGCGTCGAAGATGCTGATCTCCCCGATCCCGCTCCGGCCCGCCAGGAGGGCATTCCATGTCGTGGCGGCGTCATTCCCCAGAGGAGTCACGAGGCCCAGCCCGGTGATGGCGACGCGGCGATGCACGCCTGTCATGACGACTCCTGCGGGATGAACTCCGCGCGCGCGGTGGAGACCAGCTTCCCGCCCACGCGCGCGGCGAGCGCTGCTGTGGCCGTCCCGCCGGCCTCCGACAGCATCTCGGCCTCGAGCTCCACCACCTGGCCGGGGAGGATGAACGAGCGCACCTTCAAGTCCAGGACGCGGGAGGGAGTGAGGGACGCCCCGGGGTTTGAACGCCGCGCTTCCCCGGCAAGCTGGAACCCGAGGCGGACTTGGCTGTCGAGCAGGAGCGTTCCCGGGTAGACCGCGCGCCGCGGGAAGTGGTCGGCGAACAACGGGGCCGACGCCGGGACCTGCAACACCCCCCGGAGCCGCTTGCCAGGGTCACGGTCGGTCAAGCCGAAGTCCGGCGACGGGACACCCCGAAAGCGCCCGGGCGGGGCGCCCGGCCCGCATAGCGTCTCGAAGTCCGCCCGGACGGCTTCGGGGTCATCGAACTCCTCGTGCGGAAGCATGGGGCCCACACACCGGCTCAACTTCACCACCGGTGCCCCCCCGACAGACGCCCAACCGCCGTACGCCACGGCATCATCATCACAGCTCTCGATCGCGACTTCGAGATCGAGCATCCGCCCAGGGACGCCCGTCCCGAGGATCCGCACCTCACCTGCCAGTCCGGTGACGGGACGGCGTCGGAATTCGAGGTGGGCCATGGCGACCCAGGCGGTGAGCTGCCCAATGGCTTCGCTGACGAGAGAGAGAGAGAAATCTGGTAGGTCATCAGGGATGTTGAAGCAACCCCGGGCCCGCGTTCCCGGCTCAATCTCGGTGATTCGATCCACGAACGTAAATGCGCTGAAACGGTCAGCCATCAGCCTTTGCCTCTCGGGCATCCCCGGAGCCGAGGACCCCTGCCGTCTCAGCCTGTACGGCCCGCAACGCCCGCACCACGACCTTGCAAAACGTCTCCGGGGTGAAGAGGCGGGGGATGTCCGCCACCTTCATGGGCGACCGAAAGCGGTCGGCCGGGACCTCGCTCAGATGCTCTCTGAGACGCTGCAGGCCCACCTCGGTCACGTAGCCCTTGCGTTCGAACTCCGCCTCCGGGAGGTCGCCGCGCGCGTCCTCGACGATCTTACCCCGGGGGATCTTCACCTTGAAGGCCCGTTCGAGACGGAAGATGATGTCCAGGAAATCGATCGACTCCGCATCCAGGCCTTCGATAAGGGGCACGTTGAGGACGACCTGCTCCACATCGCATCCCAGCGCGTCGGCCATGGTTTGGGCGACCTTCGGATAGACCGCCATGATCTCATCCTTGCTGATCTCCGTTGGCATCATTCCTGTTCACTCCATCTTGAAGCCGCCATCGACGTGGAGGACTTCACCGGTGATGTAATCCGCATACCTGGACGCGAGGAACCAGACGGCATAGGCCACGTCTGTCGGGCTGCCGAACCGTCGCAGCAGGATGCGCGACTTGACTTCCTCGGCGGCCCGTTGGCGGACCTCGAGGGACATATCGGTCTCAATAACCCCCGGGGCCACGGCGTTGACCGTGATCCGGCGGGGGGCAACCTCGACCGCCAGGGCGCGGGTGAAGGCGTTGATGGCGCCCTTGCTGGCGGCGTAGTTGGTCTGTCCGCGGCCCCCCTTCTCGCCGGCAACCGAGCTCACGTTGATGATCTTGCCGGCCCGCCGGGCGATCATGTGGGGCAGCACCGCGCGGGTCACATTGAAGACGCCGCCGACGTTGGTGTCCAGCACGGTCCGCACGTCGTCGTCCTCGAGCAGCCCGAGGATATTGTCGCGGATAACACCGGCGTTGTTGACCAGCACATCAATGCGGCCGCAGCGCTCCGCGACGCGCTCCACAGCCAGGGCGCACTCTCCGGCGTCCCGGATGTCCGCCTGGGCCGCGGTGACCCGCCACCCGGGGCTGTGCCCGGCGGCCACCAGCTCGGCCGCCGCGGCGGAATTCTCCCGGAACAGGAAGGTCACGTCGGCCCCCTCGGCGCAGAAGAGCTCGACGATGGCCCGTCCGATGCCGCGGCTGCCCCCCGTCACGATGACTGCCTTGTCGGCCAGTCCGGAATCCGTCCGCACCCGCCACCTCACCCCGAGATGGAGAAGCCGCCGTCCACGACCAGGGTATGGCCGGTGATCATGCCGGCCTCCGGCAGGCACAGGAGGTAGACCGCTCCGGCCACGTCTTCGGGGCGGAGGACGGGTCCGGCCGGCGCGCGGTCCGAGAACGACGACAGCAGTTGCTCCCGATTGGGGAAGAAGCGCAGGGCGTCCGTGTCCACGACTCCCGCGCTCACGGCGTTCACCCGGATGCCCCGCGGCCCCAGTTCCTGCCCCAGGCTGCGCACCAGGGCTTCCAGGGCCGCCTTGGATGCCCCGACAAAGGCGTATCCGGGGATCGCCCGGTTGGCCCCCAGGCTGGAAATGGCGATGATCCGCCCTCCGGGCGCCATGAGCGGCACGGCGCCTTGGGCGAGGAGATTCAGGGCCAGGGCGTTGGTCTCCAGGCACCAGCGCCAGTGCTTGAGCGACATCTCGAGCGCAGGCTTGAGGACGCCGCTGGCGGCATTGCTCACCAGAATATCCAGGCGGGGGAACTGCCGGCTAAACTCGGCGAAGATCTCCTCGACGCTCTCCGGGTTCCCGACGTTCCCCTGGATCGCGTAGGCCCGCCGACCCATGGCCCGAATCTCCGCGCAGAGGGATTCCGCCTCGTCGTGGCTGTTGTAATAATTGGCTGCCACGTCGCAGCCGGCGGCACCCAGCTTCAGCGCGATCGCACGACCGATGCCACGGGACGCGCCAGTGATAAGCGCGATCTTCCCAGCGAGAGTATTCGACATCCTCGCCAATGGGACCGTTACAGGCGTTCAAGAGCAGCCAGCAAGCTGCATTCGACCGATTGGCGAGCAGGGACGCCGCGATTTCCCGCCACGCCTCCGCCGTCCTGGGTGGGAACCCATGAAAACACCGGAACTTATAGCAGATGCTCCCGGTTCGGTCAAGCGCCGTCCTGGCGGAATGTTGCGGGCTCCGAGGGAGCGAGCGGCTGGGCGGGACAGACCAGCCCCTCGGTCCCGGCCATACGAGCATCGGATGAGGGGCGGGGAGGTCGTCAAAGAAGGGTTCGTAGGACCACTCTCGCGGCTGGTCAGCCCCCGGGCCCTCGAGCGCGTCGGGCTCGGAAATCGGGATAGGCCGCGCGCCGACTGCGCCGCTGCAGCCAGAAATACTGCTCGGGATGGAGGCGAACCAGGCGTTTCAGCGCAGCCGTGTACCCCTCGGTGATCCCCCGGATCGGATGGGGATGAGTGGCAAACTCTTCCGGCAGACTCTCTTCCTCGAGAACGATGTCCTAGCGTTTCCCGCCGGGATCGGTCGCTTAGGCGCGGGGCCTTGGCCCGCACGAGCCACAGCACCAGCGGCTAAGCAGATCCACTGATAATCATCCAATCGCCAAACAGCACTACGCCCTCGCCGCCAGCCGCCGGGGTTTTTGGAAACGCAGGATCGTGTAGTCAAGCCAGCCCATGCGGCTGGCAACCTCCAGGCGCATGGTCGCCCTGTCGAAGCGGCGGGCTTCCTCCGGCACAGGCGAGGCGCGGTGGTGCTTGCGAAGAAAGATAAAGGTCGGCAGGGTGTGCGGCGTAATCGGGCGGCTGCCGAGATTCTGGAGCCCGGCGAGCTCAGCCAGCTCTTGATAGCGCTGGAGCGTGCAAAAGAAGTCCACTTTGCCGTAGGTGCGCTCGACGATGCCGCCTTCGCCTGCGCTATAGTCGTGCAGGGTGGCGGCGGTTTCCGGAGCGGGCACGAAATCGGAAATCACCAGCCGGCCTCCTTCCACAAGGACGCGGGCGGTCTCGGCAAAAAAATCATCCCGGCTCGGAAAGTGGAAGATGCATTCAACGGCCAATACCACGTCGAACATCCCCGCGGCGAAGGGAAGCGCGCACGCATTCCCCTCGACGAAGCGAATTCGGTTGCCGCGCCGCGGTTGCACGAGGTGTCTTGCGCGTGCGAGTTGTCTCGGATCAATGTTGATGCCGAGGAGATCGACGTTGCGGAAACGCTCGTTCAGGCTGGCGATGGTTCCTCCGAAGCCGCAGCCCACATCGAGAATCCGCAGGCCGTGGCGCAGGTCCGCGGCATCACAAGTCTCTCGGCACATGGCTTCAGCGGCGACGGCATAATCCTCCGCCGTGCCGGTCGCCTGCTCCGGGTCGGTCCAGTACCCCCAATGCACGTGGCGGCCAAACGCGAGCTGGGCGTCGGGCTCGTTCTCCGCGAGGCGTCGCAGCAGGGCGTCAAAGTAAGGCATGGTGCTATTGGAGGCGGCTGCGTCCATGCGTGGGTTCAGGGCAACCTTGCCCTTCAGCTTCATGGGTCCTCTCCGTCTCGTCCCCGGGGCCGGGTACCCGGGCTTCCCCGGCCCCGGTCGGCGGATGGCGGAACCACCCGGCTATTGCGGCGCGATGATGCCCCCTGCCCGGACGACTTCCAGGCCACGCCCCTCCAGCTCGTCCAGGTACACATTGATGCCGATGGAGTCGCTGGCCATGTGGCCGGTGATGACGAGGTTACCGGCCAGCTTCTGCTCCCGCGCTTCCCTCAGCTCGGCCTCGGGGAAATGCATCATCAGGACGGTGCCGACGCCGGCCTCGAAGTACGCTCTCAGCACGTCCACGCCCCCGTTGGTGTAGCCCGCCATGGCCACCGCGACCCTTCCGGCGAAGCGATCCGAAGCCCCCAGGCGGACCTTGGGTTCCGTGGCGGCCAGCCTCTGTTCCGGGAATTCCTGCAAGACTGCGATGACCTCGGCCACGGTCGCCCGGCTCTCCGGCCGGGTGAAGGGGGCCATTCTCTCGGCGATCAGCCGGCGGCTGATCACGTCGCAGGGAAGATGCACGTTGAGGAACGCGACGTTCAGGAGCTGAGCCGCCTGCACCACGCGGGCGTAATTCCGGGCGTGGCTGTTCAGCTCCACCGCCTGGATGCGCCGCTGGATGGCGGCCTCCGCCTTGGCCACCGGAACCCCGCACTCCACCATCTGCTCGACCTGACGGGCAATCAGCTTCCAGCCGTGGAGGGATGCCGCACCCTCGGGATGGTGGGTCAGTACGGTGTCGCACCGGAGCACCCGTGCCATCAACAGGTCGGCCATGTCGCAGTCGATCGTGGCAAAGACCCGACGGACGTTGTCGCTCCGGACGTGAATCCCGGAGTCGCTGGGGATGTCGCTCAGGCCGGCCAGATCCAGCGCGACTTGCATGATCGCTTCGGTCGTCATGGGCGTCGTCATGAGCGCTCCTTTCGCACATGCACGCATTCCAAAGTCCCTACCCGTCTAACACGGCCCGGCGCGCCGGTCAAGGGGGATTCCTGCCCGCAATCCGTTTCCGCCCCGAGCACCAGGAGACGTCCTCGTGTCCCCCGGACCCAGGTTCGGTCTGCCGGTGCGTCGCTGCAGCCGTTTCCTTTGTTTGCTGTTGACACCAAGGTGGCGATCGAGTAGAAGGGGCTTTGCTTTTCCGGTCACGCGGCAGAGATCGCCGGTCCAGACATGACCCGTTATCTTGCCCGCCGCTTCTGGCAGTCCCTCCTGGTCCTGTTCGGGATCTCGCTGATCGTCTTCATCATCCTGCATCTCACCGGGGACCCGGCTGTCCTCTTGATGCCGCCGGATGCCACCCAGGAGGACATCGACAATTTCCGGAAAATCATGGGATTCAACGACCCGCTCTTCATCCGCTGGCCCCCCTGGAACAACTTGGACCCCCCCTGGCGCTTCCTGGCGGATACCCAGTACGGGCGCTTCTTCAGGGGCGCGATCCTGGGCGATTTCGGGATGTCGTTCCGGCACCAGCAGCCGGCCCTGGGTCTGGTCCTGGAGCGCATGCCGGCCACCATCGAGCTAACGCTGGCGGCGATGGGGCTCGCCGTTTCTGTGGCCGTACCCGTGGGGATCCTCTCGGCCGTCCGGCGCAACAGCGCGGTGGACCACGCCGGGATGGCCATGGCCCTCCTGGGTCAGTCCATGCCGGTGTACTGGCTGGGGATCATGCTCATCATCAAGCACGGGCTGAGGAACGCGGCGATCCCGGTCATCACGGTGATCGGCCTGGATCTGGGAACCTTGCTTGGCGGGGCCGTCATTACGGAGACGATCTTCGCCTGGCCCGGCGTCGGGCGCCTGGCGGTGCAGGCCATCGCCAACCGCGACTACCCGGTGGTCCAGGCCGCCGTCTTCACCCTAGCTTCGATCTTCGTCGTCATCAACTTTCTGGTGGACGTGCTCTACACCTATGTGGATCCGCGGGTGGCCTACAAGTGATGAGCGTGCTGCGGTTCGACGTGCTGCGGTTCAGGGTCCTTGAACTTCGAACCTCGACATTGAACCGGGAAACTGGCCTTCATGAGTGACGGTCGCGCCATCGCCTTGGAGGTGTCCCAGGCGGTCCAGCCGCGGGAGGCGCGGCAAGACCTCCGACGCGTCCTCCGGGAGTTGGTCCGGAACAAGGCGGCGCTGCTCGGTCTGCTGGTCCTGCTGGGGGTGGCGATGTCCGCCATCCTGGCCCCGTTGCTGGCGCCTTACGATCCCACCTCTCAGGAGATCACGCGCCGGCTGAAGCCGCCGGGCTGGACCGCGGAGGGAGGGCGCCTGAACGCGCTGGGGACAGACCATCTGGGACGCGACATCCTCAGCCGGATCATTTTCGGGGCCCGCATCTCGCTCATCATCGGGGTCTCGGCGGTGGCCGTGGCGGGGACATTGGGGACGCTCATCGGGCTCGTCGCCGGCTACCGGGGCGGGCGCGTGGATGACCTGTGCATGCGGCTGACCGACACCATGCTCGCCATGCCGTTCATCCTGCTGGCGCTGGCGGTCATCGCGGTTCTGGGACCGAGCCTGAAGAACATCATCTTCGTCCTGGGCATCACCAGTTGGGTCTTCTATGCGCGGGTGGTGCGGGCGGAGGTGCTGACCCTGCGCACGCGGGAATTCGTGGCCGCCGCCCAGGCGCTGGGCGGCGCCGGCGGGCGCATCGTCTTTCTGGATGATCCTCCGGCCATCCCTCTGTACCAGCAGATTGACAACTACGGGGTCAGCCGGAAACTCCAGTGGACCGCGCGGTCTGATGAGCGGATCGAGGGATTCACCATGGCGCTGAAGCCGTAGGGTCGCGCCCCTCTCCCCTCCCTCTCCCCCGGGTACCCTCTGGGTGGGGGGAGAGGGAGGGGAGAGGGGCGGGAGGTCGGTGGGATGTACGTCGTGTGCGTCACCGTCCATGTGACCCCCGAGCATATCCAGCCCTTCATCCAGGCGACCCTCGAGAATGCCCGGCAGAGCCGCCACGAGCCGGGCAACGCGCGCTTCGATGTCCTGCAGGCCGAGGCCGACCCGGCCCAGTTCTTCCTCTACGAGGTCTATCGAGAGAAGGACGACTTCGCGCGCCATCAAATGACGCCCCACTACCTCCGGTGGAAGGAGGCCGTCGCGCCCTGGATGGCCGTGCCCCGGCAGGGGGTCCGGCACGTAAGCCTCTTCCCCGAGGCCGAGGGCTGGGGCGTGAGCCGCGAAACGTAAAACGTGAAACGTGAGGCGGAAGGCGGTAGACAGAAAGCGGGAGGGCGGGAGGGGAGGATGCGGCTGCCGGATCGAGTCACCCTCTGCGAGGTGGGGCCGAGGGACGGGCTGCAGAACGAGCCCGCGAACGTGCCGACAGCGGACAAGATCCGTCTGATCGAGGCGCTGGTGGAGGCCGGGATTCGCCGCATGGAGGCGACCTCGTTCGTGGCGCCGAAGTGGATTCCCAACCTGGCGGACGCGGGCGAGGTGCTGGCGGGCCTCCGGCGACGACCGGGCGTGACCTACGCTGCCCTGGTGCCGAACCTGCGAGGCCTGGAGCGGGCCCTGGCCGCCAAGGTGGACGAGGTGGTCATCTTCCTGTCGGCCAGCGAGACACACAGCCGGAAGAACATCAACAAGAGCCTCGCCGAGGCGCTGGAGGCCTCTGGAGAGGTGGCAGGGCGGGCCAAACACGCCGGGCTGCGACTGAAGGGGGCGATCTCCACCTGCTTCGGCTGCCCCTACGAGGGAGAGGTGGATCCGAGGGTGGTGGTCCGGATCGCCACGGCCCTGGTGGACATGGGGGTGGACGAGGTTGGGATCTCGGACACGACGGGGATGGCGAATCCGCGGCAGGTGGACGCCCTCGTGTCACGAGTCGCGGAGCGGGTCCCCGTGGCGAAGCTCAGTCTGCACTTCCACGACACGCGCGGGACTGCCCTGGCCAATGTCCTGGCCGGCCTCCAGGCGGGCGTCACGATCTTCGACGGCTCGATAGGCGGCCTGGGCGGCTGCCCGTATGCCAAGGGCGCCACCGGCAACGTCGCCACTGAAGACCTGGTTCACATGCTGCACGAGATGGGGATCGAGACGGGCACGGACCTCCCGAAGCTCATCGAGTGCGCGAGGCTCGCGCAGCAACTGGTTGGACGCCCTTTGGAGGCCCATGTGGGCCGGGCCGGCCCGGTGAATCACGGGGGCGGCGGTGCTGCCTGTTCTTGACCCGTAATACGTATCATGCATCGTTTCGTTCTCCGGACGACTTCCCAGCCTGTCCTATCCGGTCGGCCCCCGTTGCCCATGGGAAATCGGCCCCACCCACAGGAGGCTGGCGCTCCGGCCCGTCCCGTCCGATAGTGCGGATTGGCCGCGGGAACTGAACGCATTCCGGCAGGGAGGAAGCGAGATGGCCACCCCGACGACGTACGGGCTGGAAGAGTTCGTCGCGGACATGCAGGAGTTGGTGCGCAGCCGGCCGGATCAAGGGACCCTCTTCGACCGTGGGTCGCCATACCTCGATCGCCTCATCCGGAATCCGAACGCCATCCCCGAAGAGTTCCGCCACCCCAGCGGCCGCGGCAGGCGCCCCAACCACGGGAGCTGGGCCCTGCACCGGTCCGATGGACTGTTCGTGAGCTCCGTCGTCTGGGGCCCCGGCGACGGGATCGATCCCCACGACCACCAGACGTGGGGGATGATCGGCATTTTTCAAAATGCCATCCAGGAGACGCGCTACCGCCGCACCGACCGGCGCGACCGGGAAGGCTACGCCGTCCTGGAAAAGGACCGCGCCATGCTCATGAAGCCGGGGGAAATCTCCCTCCTGGTCCCCGGCGAAGATGAAATCCACCGCATGGACAATTTCAGCGACCGCCCCGCGGTGGAGATCCACGTGTACGGCAAGGACCTGGTGGGCCTCCCCCGCCACATGTACGACCCCGCCAACAGCGCCATGAAGGGCTTCAAGAGCGACAAGTTTGACAACTGTTAGCCGATATCCGCCCGACGTCCGGCGCCAGCGGAGGGCGGGCGGCAGAGGGCACCTCCTATGCCCCTTTCCATCGCCCCTTCAACCCTCCGCCATCTACTGCACGAAGGCTCCACGCTGGCCCTCATCGATGTGCGCGAGCAGGGCGAATACAATGCCGCGCATATCCCCGGAGCCAGTTCCCTTCCACGCCGCCTGATCGAGTTCCGCCTCCAACGGCTCGTCCCCTGCCCCGCCGTCCAGATCGTATGCTGCGACGATGACGAGCGGCGGGCGCGTTTGGCCGGGAAGACCGCCGACCGGATGGGCTATGTGCGCGTGGCCGTGCTGGAGGGAGGGGTCAACCGATGGGCCAGCCTCGGCCTGCCCACCGAGTGGGGGATGAACGTGCCCAGCAAGGACTTCGGGGAGCGCGTGGAGGTCCAGCACCACGTCCCCTGCATCGACGCCGCCGAACTGGACAAGCGGATGAGGCAGGGGGAACCACTCATCATCCTGGACTCGCGCACCCCGGAGGAGTACGAGCGCGCCTGCATCCCCGGCGCCCGAAACACGCCCGGAGGGGAGCTGGCGTATCGCATTGGTGACATTGCGAAGGCGCATTCGGATGCCACCGTGGTCGTCAATTGCGCCGGCCGCACCCGGAGCATTATCGGCACGCGCATCCTTCAGCGCATGGGGCTGAAGAATGTCGTCGGCCTGAAGAACGGCACGTCGGGCTGGGTGCTCGCCGGGTTGCCGCTCGAGAAAGGAGCGCGCCGGCCCGCGCTTCCCGACCCGAGCCCCGAGAACCTTGCGGCCGTGCGGGCCTTCGCCGGCCGGATCGCCGCCGAGGACGGCGTCCGTTCTCTCCCCATCAACTCGCTCCGAGACTTGCTGGCCAAAGCCGGCCACGAGTGTGTGTATCTGGTGGATGTCCGCACCGAGGAAGAATACCTCGCGGGCCATCTCCCCGGGTTCTGGTGGTTCCCGGGCGGCCAGGCGGTGCAGCGCGCCGACGATCTGGTTGCCGTCCGCAACGCCACGGTCGTCTTCTGCTGTGACAACGGCATTCGGTCCACGATCACCGCCTCGTGGTACCGCCAGATGGGGCTCCCGAACGTTTTCGTTGTCGAGGGAGGCGCGACCGCCTGGGCGGATGCCGGCCTCTCGCTGGAAGCCGGCCCTGATCCGCAGGAGCCATTCGGTCTCAGATCGGCTGCCGCGGCGGCACGTCAGGTCGCCCCACGAGAGGTTCACCTCTCCCTCACCGGGACCGGGCCTACGGTGCTCTTCGTGGACACCAGTCGTGAGTTCGCCTCCGGGCATGTGCCTGGCGCCCGGTGGATTTCCCGAAGCTGGCTGGAGCTTCAGATTGAGTCACTCGTCCCGGAGAGAAGGGCCTTTCTCCTCGTCACCGATCGGGACGGTCGAAGCGCACCGCTGGCCGCCGCCACCCTCCGCGAGATGGGGTACAGCAACGTGTCCGTCCTGGCCGGTGGCATGGCCGGCTGGCACCAGGCCGGATTGCTGGTCGAGCAAGGCCTCTCGGGCGTCCTGACCCCACCCGAAGACATCGTCCCCGCCGGCCCCGAACGCCCCTATCACGACATGGTCAGTTACTTGCGTTGGGAAGAGACCCTCGGCCACAAATACCGCCTCGCGCTTCCATGAATCGGTGCGAGTGGGGGGTCCTGTGACGCAGGACCCGCGACTGCCAGAGGCATCTGCGAATGGACTTCCCCCCGATCGAAGAACAGAAGCGCTCTTAAGAAGTAGCGGAATACGGATCAGGCTTTTCTGAATTGCCTGATCGCCAAGGAGCAAATCTTCAAAGAGTGACCTTGGTCTTACGACGGCTCGATAGGCTCCCTGGGGGGCTGCCCGTATGCCAAAGGCGTCACCGGGAACGTCCCCACCGAAGACTTGGTGCACATGCTACACGAGATGGGAATCGAGACGGAGGCGGACCTCCCAAAGCTCATCGAGTGTGCGAGGTTGGCCCAGGAGCTGGTCGGACGGCCTTTGGAGGCCCTTGTGCGTCGGGCGGGCCCGCTGAATCACACCGGCCGCGGGTCATTCAGGGCTGCCCGGCTGGCACTTGGGATCAGCAGGGATGTTTCACACGCCCCGCTTGACAGCGGGACTAGTGTATCTTACCCTCTGGTAAGACTGGGAGGTGGGCTGTGGCGACTGTAAAGCTCTCGTCGAAGGGGCAGATCGCAATCCCGAAGGAAATCCGGGACCGATTGGGGTTGAAGAAGGACATGGCGTTGGAGATCTCCGTAGAGCGCTCCCTGATCCTCTTGAAGCCGCTGAGGGACGACGCCTGGCTGGGTCTGGAAGGGAGCTTGAAGGGGACCTCGGTCCTCGAGGACTTGGAGTCGGAGCATCGGAAAGACATTGAGAGCGGTGATTAGGCTGCTCGATGCGTGGGCTGCCCTGGCATGGTTACGAGGCGAGGGCGAGGCCGCCAGCCAGATGCGGCGCCTTCTTCTCTCCGCCAGGCGCGGCAGAATCCAACTCATTATGAGCGTCATCAATCTCGGCGAGGTGTATTACCGCATCGCCAAAGTCTCGGACGAATCCAATGCCCGCCAGATCCTTGAACGGTTTCGTCTCACGCCTGTCGTAGTTGTTCCTGCGGAGAATCCACTCGTATTCCAGGCAGCTTCCCTGAAGGCGCGATTCCCTATCTCGTACGCCGATTCCTTTGCCGCCGCCTTGGCCATCGAGCGAGGCGCCAGACTTGTCACCGGTGACCCCGATTTTCAACCCCGGGAGCGCGCGAGGCTCCTGAAGATCCACTGGCTGACCAGAAACCAAGTTTGAGGCCACACAACCTACCCAGACAACCTCCTGGACGGCCTTCAGGCGGGCGTCACGAACTTCGACGGCTCCATCGGTGGCCTGGGGGGCTGCCCCTATGCCAAGGGCGCCACCGGGAACGTCGCCACCGAAGATCTGGTGCACATGCTGCACGAGATGGGGATCTAGACGGGCGTGGACCTCGCGAAGCTCGTCGAGTGCGCGAGGCTGGCCCGGGAACGGGTAGGGCGAGAACTGGTAATTCACATCACCAGACCCGGCCCAGTGAACCTTACAGGCTCTCCCCCGTATTGCGCATGACCCGAGGGTTCCTCTTGGCGGGGGACACCCACTGGACGGCAGATCGTCCTTCTGGTTCGCCACAAATATCCAGTAAACCAAGCCCGATTCTGGTCCTACCTGCTCTCCCCTGCCCCCCAAAACCCGCTGGCCATTTTCGGATTGACTCGCCCCCCCCGGGGGTGTGCGATCATCGCGTCGCTCTCTGAGATGGCGCAACCGATCCAGGGGACAGCATCGGACGGGAGTGCCCGCCCGGCTGTTGGGTCGGCGCGGGCGTGCGGCTTATTGCAGGGCGAAGAGGAGGGGGGACGATGAAGACACACCGAGAGCGGAGGCTGGTTCTGGGAATCGGGGCAGCGCTGTGCCTGGCGGGCCTGCTGCTCCTGCTGACCACCCGGGTGGAGGCCGGCTGCGACTTCCCGGCGTCGGGGCAGACGACGGCCTACACGGCGGACAAGAACGGGAACCCGGGCGCCGCGGTGCCGGACGATGGGACGGTCCAGGCCGGCAAGGCGCTGCGCTACGAGGACAAGGGGAAGGGGTGGGTCCGGGACAAGGTCACCAGGCTCATCTGGGAGAAGAAGAGCGATGACGGCGGTCTGCACGACAAAGACAACGCCTATCCCTGGTCGAGCGACAGCACCGATACGATCTGGGACTGGCTGGACGATGTCAATACATAGGGGGGCACCGGATTCGCCGGCCACAACGACTGGCGGATCCCGAACGTGAGGGAGCTGCAGAGCATCATTGATTATGAGAACTTCAATCCGGCGGTCGCCTCGGCCTTCAATGCGAACTGCGGTGGGAACACCGTGTTCACGGGGAGCTGCACTGCGGCGTCCGTGTACTGGTCGTCGTCTTCGTTCGCCTTCGACTCCGCGCACGCGTGGTACGTGGACTTCAACAGCGGCGTCGTGTTCACCGCCGGTAAGAGCGGCACCCTCCATGTCCGCGCCGTGCGGGGTGGTTGCGGCGTGGGCCCGAATTGAGTATCTAGGTCCTTCACTCATTTGGTCCTTTGATCGGGGGGCCTGGGGCGCCGGGCCCCCACGTTCTTACCTATCGCTAAGGGGACGTAGTAGACTTATGAGACTTGTTGCTCGGACCGTTTTCGAAGTCTACCAAGCCCGAATCCTCAGCCCTCGGGGTCGGTGACGCAGCACGGACAATCAGAGGCTATCCAGGATCCGCCTGGCGGTCGGGCCGATGTCGCCCAGGTGCTCGACGACGTGGACGCCGGCATCGCGCAGGGCGGCGATCTTTCCCTCGGCCGTCCCTACCCCCCGCGAGATGATGGCCCCGGCGTGGCCGAAGCGCATCCCGGGCCGCGCGTA
>JACQVO010000268.1 GCA_016209725.1 Candidatus Methylomirabilota bacterium
CACCTCCAGGGGGCACTTCACATACACCTCGACGAACCGCTCGATCTCCTCCCGCGCCTCATCGCGCATCGCGCGATAGGGAGAGATGGCCGCCGTGATGGCGGCGGTCCCGTTCCGCGCCAGGAGATGGGCGACGTAGGTAATCCGGCGGATGTTCTCGTCCCGATCCTCCTTCGAGAAGCCCAGACCCTTCGTCAGCCGCTTGCGAACCTCATCCCCGTCCAGCACCTCCACGCCCAGACCCCGCCGGCGAAGGGCCTTCTCCAACTGCTGCGCCAACGTGCTCTTCCCGGCGCTGGGGAGTCCCGTGAACCAGACCACGAAGCCAGCCATGTGGTTCTCCTCAATTCAAGCGATAAACGAAGATGGAGTAGCCGATCCTGGCGATGGGTTGGCGGTCGCAAGACGGCCGGAAAAACTCCGGGGCCACTCGGGAGTGATTTTCACTGAGCGGTCATCCCTTCGGGCCGGGATCCTTGGCCCGGCGCTCCGAATGGCCGGACGCCGGATCCATTCGCACCTGCTCGCGCAAGAGTTCGAAGACCCGGACGAGACGACTGATCATGAACAGGTGTGATCCGGTCAAGAAGAGAAACACCCCCGTCAGCATGTACGACCAGTGCACTCCGACGCGAAACGTGGTGAGATAGTTGTAGATCCCTTGCCCATTCAGCAGGATGGCCGCCCCCACCAGGACGAGGCCGAAAAGTCCCAGGCGCTTGAGGCGCCCGACGTGGACCAGCCTGGCGAGCCAGTGGTCGGTCGCGGCGCTCCCCCGGGCGAGGGCGATCACGTGGTTCGCGGCGATGCCGAAGAGGAGGACGTTCAGCCCGCTCACCACGAGGACCAGGATCGTCAGCAGCCGGTAGATCTCCGACAGCGGCACCGCCCGGTAGCGCAGGTAGTGGACCACCGGGCCGATCCCCAGCAGGAGGGCCAGGCCGAGCATGAAGATCCCCGCCACGCCGAAGAACTTGAGCGGATTGTAAATCTCGGCCAGTCCCACGATCGTGCTCACGAACCGGACCCCATCCCGAAGGGCGTTGAGCTTGGAGCGCCCCGCCCGCTCCGCGTAGGGGATCGGCACCTCGACGACCGTCAGCCCCTCGTGGAGGGCGAGCGTGCTCAATGCCGGCGTCAGCTCGAGCCCGTCGGGCAGCGGTCGAAGGCGGGCCAGGCTCTCCTTCTTGAGAATGCGCATTCCGCTGGCGGTATCGGAGACGCGGGTGTTCGCCACCCAGCTCAACAGGAGGGCGAAGGCGGTGTTGCCGACCCGGCGCAGCAGGGGCATCTCGGACTGCATCCCCGCCATCCGGGAGCCGATCACCATGTCGGCGCCGGTCCGGATCGCCGTCCGCAGCAGCTCCGGGAAGCATTCGGGAGGATAGGTGCCATCGGCGTCCAGGAACCCGATGTAGTCCCCCTGGGCCGCCGCGAAGCCCGTCTTCAGCGCGGCGCCATACCCCCGGTTCGTGGGGTGCTCGATCAGGCTGACGCCCGGGAACGTGCCCACGATGCTGGCCGTCGAATCTCTCGACCCATCATTGACCACGACGATCTCGTAGCCGTCAACCCCCGGCACCTCGCTTCTCAGGGACGCGCAGGTCTTGAGGGTCCGGCCGAGGATGTCGGCGATGCCTCGCTCTTCGTTGTAGGCCGGAATCGTGACGGAGAACCGCAACATGGGCCGGTGCCCTTTCCTGTCCGAGCCTGGCGACCGTCAAATACCTTTGCAATTCCGTTCACCCTGAGCCTGTCGAAGGGTGAGGAATTCCGGCTTCGACAAGCTCAGCCCGAACGGATCCCCCGGAAAGCCATTCTCGGGTCAAGACACTAAAGGTAGCCGAGTTCCCGCAGACGATCCTCCAGCAGCGCCTGCTCCTCCGGGGACATGCCCGCCTGCGCCCCGCCGGGCTGCCAGCCGGATTCCAGCCGTGACAGGTGCGCCTTCAGCTCCGCGGCCACGTCCGGTCGCTCGGCGCTGAGATTTCTCTGCTCCCGGGGATCCCCCCCCACATGATACAGCTCGGTGGGAATCCGCGAATCCTCGGGCACCCAGATGCACTTCCACTCCGGCGTCCGGATGGCGACGAGCGCCGGCGGCCTGTGCTGCTCGTCCGCGTTCAGCCGTTTTGCCGGCACATACCGCACCGAGACGCTTTGACCGCTGTACGTCTCGGCATACACCGGGCGCTCCTCCCACGGCTTGCCGGCGATCAGGGGACAGACGCTCCTCCCCTGCACGGAGGGCCGGCGATCTTCCGGCACCCCGGCCAAGTCGAGGATCGTCGGCAGGATGTCAATCTGGCTGACCTGCGCGGGGATGGCGCGTCCCTGGGGGATCCCCGGCCCAGCGAAGATCAGGGGCACGCGCACCGTTTCCTCGTACAGGTTGAGGCCGTGGGCACCCTGGAGGAACCGGTACCGGTGGATCCATGTGAAGAACAGGCTGTAGAAGAGGCGCGACGCCCGGATCCCGATGGGGTCATACACCCTGGGATGGTGCAGCCACTCGAAGACGGACTCCGTCCCTTCCCCGTGATCGCCGTGGACGACGACCAGGGTGCTGTCC
>JACQVO010000269.1 GCA_016209725.1 Candidatus Methylomirabilota bacterium
CACCTTGCCTTCGCCTTGGATGCGGAATACTCTCTTCATGGAGCGGCTCCTTTCAGTGTGGGGTTGACGGTTCTGTGGCAACAGCCACTTCACCACACGGGAGCCGCTTCGTCAATTTTCAACTAAGGGTAGCACACGGTCGGCCTTGGATTGATTGTTGAGTGGGCGGGCGATCAGCGTGCACAGAGGCAGGATAAGCAAAAGGACTTGAGAGTAAAGGGGGTTCAGGGACGCCCCTGGTGCGACCGTCCCGGAAGCTGGGAGTGTGGGAACTCAGGCTGAACTCCCTCCACCAAGATGAGCCAGGATGAACCCTTCCAGCATGATGGCCGCCTCATCGCGGAGGCGGTCGAAGGCCACCTCGACTCCCCTGGGCTGATCACCCTCGGCATCCGGACGAACCGAGGTGACGCTCCCCATGAGTTCCAGGGGCTCTCCCTTCAGAAAGATCGTGAGTCGGAGCTTCTGCCCTACCTCCAGCGGTTCCGGCGTGGCGAGGAACAGCCCGGTCATCCGCAGCATCGTCGCTCGCGCGTTGAAGTAGGGCCCTGTTCCCTTGACACCCACTGGCAGGTCGACACTTATCTGCGTCTTGAGGGTCGGGACACTCTCCGGCTCCGGGATCGGGAGGGCTGCTTGGGGCGTGGGGAGCGGCTGGCCCTTCCCGTGTGGCGTTCGGTCCAGGGGAAGAGCGGCCGCCTCCCAGGTACGGAAACCGCCGGCCAGCACCGCGACCCGGGTGTAGCCCCGTTCCATGAGCAGTTGCGCCGCGCGGGCACTGGTCTCCTCGCTAGGGGAATCACAGTACAGGACGATCCCCTGGCTGTGGGCCAGAGCGGCACACACCTGGACGATCTCCTCCGGACTCGCCCGCAGGGCGCCCCTGGCCTGCACGATGCTGGAGGCGTAAGACGATGGCGTCCGGACATCCACCACGACCAGGTCCGCCCGTTGCGCCAGGGCGCGGGCCATATCCGCCGCCGGGACCCGCAAGGGTGGAGGCACGGCGACGGTTGGAGGAGGCAACATTGCCGGTTCCTCGGGGGCAATGGTGGCCGTCGCAATGGCTGGGGTGCTGAGACCGGCTGCGGCGTGGCGCCCCCGGCGGCGCACCATCAACCAGGTGCCTCCAGCCACGGCCAGGGCGGCGACGGCGATGCCGCTGAGCATAAGGGGGCTCGGCCAGGGGGAAGATTGCAGCAGACGGATCTGTACATCAGCCTGAAGCCGCTGAACGTCGGGAAAATTTGGAAACAGCCGGCTGGCTGCATCCAGACGGGATTGCGCCCCTGCCCAGTCGCCCCGGGTGTACCGCTCCACCGCCTCGTACCACACGGTACTGAACGGGCTCTTCTTGTCCAGCGGTACGCCGGCGGCCACGGCAAACTCCTTGGCAATGTTCACCGGGACCAGGAAGTTGAATCCCTGGATCGCCTGGGTCTCGTCGGAGGTCAGGGAGATGAAGGTGAGCATCCCCACCACCTCCCCCTGGTCGTTGATGGCGGGCCCGCCGCTGTTCCCCCAGGAGGCGGCCGCGTCGGTCTGGATCACCGGGGCGCCACGGGCATCCCTCTTCAGACTGGACACGGTTCCGGAGGTCACGCTGGCCTCCACGGCACTCCGCTTGTCCAGCAGGTCGTGATACAAGACGACTCCGGGAAATCCCACGATGCGGATGGCCTGGCCCACCTGCACCCGGTCGGAGTCCCCCAACGGGATCGTGGGCAGGTTCCTGGCGTCGATTTTGACGACGGCCACGTCCTTGCCGGATTCCGTCACCTCGCCGCTCCTGGCGGAGACCCGCTTGCCCGGTCGTTCCGACAGGGCCGGACTGTATGCCTTGACCTCACCCACGTACTTCTCCCGGTTGGGCAGGACCACGGCGAGCGTCTTCTTCAGGTCCACGGCGGCGGTGGGCGCGACTCGCGAGTACAGTTGCTGAGCCGCCGCCTTCTTCCGGTCGTCCGAGAGGCCGGACTCCAGGCAGGCCTCCGCGATAGCCTGCTCAACGATCGTCTCCCGCACCTCTCGGTCATCCTTCTCGAAGTAGGGTTGGACCACGTGCCCGTTGGTGAGGATGTACCCGTCCGGGCTGACCACATACCCGGTGCCGTGGGACTGGCTGCTGGACGGCCTCACCCGCTGGGGCGATCGGTTCGGGCAGGTCAAGCGGACATCGCCCGAGACCTCGGTCACGATGATCACCACGGCCGGCTTCACCTTCAGGAGCACTTCCGTGGGCGCCCCCCCCTGACCGGCCGACGCCGCGGCCCATGCCGCGAGGACCGCCAGACAGCCTCCGATTGCCCAAAACAACCGAAGCTTCATCGCGATCTCTCCTCGCAATTCTTCTCCCTTGACTTGGCCCCGGAGCGGTGTAAGCTTCCAGGGTCATCTTGTGGACAGGGGGTTGGGCGCCATGGCGACATCGCAGCCGAAGATCCTCGTGGTGGACGACACCGAGGCCAACATCAAACTGCTACGGGCCCTGCTCAGAGGGGCAGGGTACGAGGTCGTGACGGCCGCGTGCGGCACCGAGGCCCTGACCGCCGCGGCAAGCGAGGACCCCGACCTCATCCTCCTGGATATCATGATGCCGGATATCACCGGCTTCGAAGTCTGTCAACGCCTGCGCGCGGCCCCCGAAACCCGCCAGACCCCCATCGTCTTCCTGACCGCCCTTCACGAGATGGAGGATCATATGAAGGGGATGGACGTGGGGGGAGACGATGTGCTGACCAAGCCCATCAACAAGCTGGAACTGCTCACCCGGGTCAAGTCGCTCCTCCGCGTCCGGGCCCTCGCCACCGAGGTGAGCGCGCAACGCCGGCTCATCCACGACCTCCTCAACGCGTATGTCTCCGCCGAGGCAGCCCAGCGATACCTGGCCGACCCTGCCTCGGTTCTTTCCCTGGAGAGACTTACCTCCTCCCTCGGGAAGGCCGGATAACCCCGAGCCGGCGCAGCCGGAACGGAACAAGCCAATCTTAACGATGCTTCACCACGTGGCCAAGTCTCGGAATGCCTGGAATCGCTCGGCCGCGGGGGGCATCATGTCCCCTTGGGGTCCGTGAGCACCTTCGCCACGGTCTCCAGGAACAGTTTCTTGTCAATCGGCTTCGTGACGTAGCCGCTGCATCCGGCCTCGAAGGCCTTTGCCTCGTCCCCCTTCATGGCGTATGAGGTAACCGCCAGCACCGGGATGTCCCGGGTGGCAGGGTCCTCCTTCAGTTGCTTGGTTGCGGTCAGGCCGTCCATTCCCGGCAACTGGATGTCCATGAGGATCAAGTCCGGCCGCCGTTCCTTCAAGGCAGCGAAGGCCTCCGGCGCACTGGTCACCTCCCAGACTTCGTAGCCCTGCGATTTCAGCAGGAACTGCGCCAGCCGCCGATTGACGGCATTGTCCTCGATCAACAAGATCCGCTTGACGCCCATCAGCGACCTCCCCGCTCGGCGCGTTGCATTATCCTATCATACAATGCCGCCTCACCGTGTGCCCGTCGCCGCCGGGCCCCAGGCCGTCATCACCCGAGGATATCGCTGACGCCCGGTGGCTCGCCGCTCCCGGCCCGCCGAGCCGGGTTACGATTCGCCGGTAGGGATCTTGAACGTGAATGTGCTTCCCTTCCCGGGGGTGGACTCGACCCGGATGGACCCACCGTGCATTTCGACCAGCTTTCTCACCAGCGCCAGGCCGAGGCCCGTCCCTTCCTGCCTGGGGCGGGTCGGGTCCGAGACCTGCTCGAACTCCTCGAAGATGCGTCCCAGATCCTCCGGGGGAATGCCGATCCCGGTGTCCGCAACGGCAACCTCGATGAACTCGCTGCCGCGGTCCCGTGGTCGAGTCGTCGAGCTGTCAATTGGTCTTCCCGGATCGACCTTTTGACCACTTGACCAATCGACTCTCCGCGCCTTTACGGTGACGGACCCGCCCGTCGGGGTGAACTTGATGGCATTGCTCAGGAGGTTGTAGAGGATCTGTTTCAGCCGAGGCGGGTCCGCCCACAGCGGCGGAAGGTCGGGGGCGACGTCGCTCAGGACCCGGATCTGCTTCTTGGCTGCCAGGGGCTTGACCGTGCCCAGGACTCCCTCGACCGTGTCGGGCAGGCTGACTGCCTCGGGTTGGAGCTCCATCTTGCCCGCCTCGATCTTGGAGAGGTCGAGGACATCGTTGATGAGACGGAGGAGGTGCTTGCCCGAGGTCAGGATGTTGGTCAGAAACTCCTGCTGTTCCTCTGCGGGCAGGGGGCCCATGCTGGGGTCCAGCAGGACTTCCGAGAACCCGATGATGGCGTTCAGCGGGGTCCGCAGCTCATGGGACATGCCGGCGAGGAATTGGGATTTGTGCCGCGAGACCACTTCCAGTTGCCGGGCCGTGTCCTGGATCTCGCGGAAGAGCCGGGCGTTCTCGACGGCCACGGCCGACTGCCGGGCGAAGGTCGTCACCAGCTCGACCTCGCGCGTCGAGAATTCCCCGGCCCGCCTCCGCCGGACGTTCATGGCCCCGATGACCCGCTCCCCAAGGAGGAGGGGAACGGCGAGGATCGCCCGATATCCCCACCGGAGCAGGAGGTCGCGTCCCGCGTAGTCGGTGGTCACTCCGATGTCCGGGATCTGGAGCGGCCTCCGCTCGGCTGCCGCGCGAGTGACCAGGGTCCCGCTGCGCGGCTGGACCTCGGCGGCGAGGCGAGCGCCAAGGATCTGGTACCCTTCGACCTCGGCGATGTATCCCTCGGGTGTGTTGTATGAGGCGCGGACCTCGAAGGTCTTCCGGTCGTCGTCGTAGAGGAAGATGCTGGCGGACTCGGACCGCGTGAGCTGGGTGGCATGGGTGCTGATGGTGTGCAGGGTCTGGTCCAAATCCAGGGAGGCGCTCACCGCCCGGGTCACCTCGGCCAGGGCGGCCAGTTCCTCGTTCCGTTTCTGCAGATCGCTGAGGAGCCGGGCCCGCTCGATGGCCAGGGCCGACTGGCCCAGGAAGTCCCGATCCTTCTGCTGGATCCGGTCGCACAGGGTTGCAATGAGATGCCGGGCCATCTCGGGGCGCCGGGCGAAGAGCAGTTCGAACCGGTCCCGGGAAAGCGTCCACACCTCGCACCCGGTCAGCGCCGTCACCGTGGCGGTCCGGGGCTGACGGGTCAGGATTGCCAGTTCCCCGAACCAGCTCGGGGCCTCGATGATTCCGATGGGCGGGCTTTCGGGGTCGCCGCCCTGCATGGTGACCTCCAGCCGGCCAGCCGTCAGCAGGCAGAACTCCTGGGCTTGATCTCCCTGCTTGAAGATCACCGCTCCCCCGGAGAGACGGCGGCGGCGCATCTGGCCGGCAATCCGCGTGAGGCTGGCCTTGGGAACCCCCTCGAAGAACGGCATGGATTGGAGGGCGGCAACGAGTCTCTGCGCCCCATCGGCACGGGGGCCAGCCTTTGCTGTCCTGCCACTGCTGGGGCGGGCGCCCCCCGGCTTTGGCTGCCTGCTCTTCCGCCTTGCCACGGGCTGTCCTCCTCTGCGCGTCATGATGATCAGCCGGTCCGTTGGGCTGGCGACCCCGAGGGGCCGGCCATCGGGAGAGTGAAGGTGAAGGTGCTCCCGTGCCCGACCTCGCTGGTGAGCCAGATCCGTCCCCCGTGCATTTCCACGAATCGCTTGGCCAGGGCGAGGCCCAGTCCGGTCCCTTCGGGTTTCACGGAGTCCCGGGTCGTCTTGGCCTGCTGGAACTCCAGGAAGATCCGCTCGTGATCCTCCGGGGGGATGCCCGGCCCGGTATCGGCGACGGCGATCTCCACCCAGTCGCCGTCGATGTCAACTGGTCGGGACGGCTCGACCAATCGACGAGTTGACGAATCGACCCCATGCGCGGTAACGCGCACCCTCCCCCCCTCCGGTGTGAACTTGATGGCGTTCCCCACCAGGTTCAGCAGGACCTGTTTGATGCGGGCCGCGTCCATGGGGAACGCGCCGATCGGCTGGCCCCTCTCGACCTCGAAGGTGATGACCTTCTTCGCCGCCAGCGGGCGCATGGTGCTCTGGACCGCTTCGAGGATGTCGCCCAGGGCTGCCGGCGCGATGTTCAGCTCCATCCGCCCGGCCTCGATCTTGGACAGGTCCAGGACCTCGTTGATCAGATTGAGCAGGTGCTTCCCACTGTTCAGGATGTCCGTCAGGAACTGGGCCCGATCCTCGTCGCCGACCTGGAACGCGGGGTCCAGCAGGACCTCTGAAAAGCCGATGATGGCGTTCATCGGAGTCCGCAATTCGTGACTCATGTTGGCGAGGAACTGGGACTTGTGCCGGGTCGCTTCCTCCAGCATGCGTCCTTTGTCCATCACGTCGCGGTACAGGCGGGCATGTTCAATGGCAATGGTGGTCTGGCTGGCGAAGGTCATCAGGAGATTAACATGCCGCTCGCTGAAAGCGCCAGCACTCTTCCGGATGACCGCCACGGTCCCGAGAATCCGCCCGTCGCGCTGCATGGGGACGGAGAGGACCGCCCGGTAGCCCTCCCGCGCCAGGATGTCCCGGAAGGCGTATTCCGGTTCGGCCAGAATATCGGCGATCTGGACGGGCTTGCCGGTGGCCGCGCTCTTCCCGGTGGCCCCCTTCCCAAACGTGAACTGAGCGGCCTGGATGGAACGGACGAACTCGTCACTCGCGTTCCAGCTTGCGCTGGTGCGAAATTCCCCGGCCGCTTCAACGTACTCGTTGATGAATCCCGCGTCTCCCTCGCATAGCTTCGCGGACTGCTCTGCAATCGTAGAAAGCACCCGGCGCAGGTCCAACGACGAGCTGACAGCCCGGCTGACCTCGCTGAGGGCGTGCACCTCTTCCAGCGAGAGTTCCAGCTCGCGGGTCCGCTCCTGGATCTCGTTGAACAGCCGGACGTTCTCGATGGCGATGACCGCCTGGTCGGCGAAGGTCTTGACCAGGGCAATCTGGTTTTCTGAAAAAGGACGCACCTCGGTGCGGAAGATTACGATGGCCCCGACCGCGGTTCCCTCGCGGAGCAAGGGCGTGGAGAGA
>JACQVO010000038.1 GCA_016209725.1 Candidatus Methylomirabilota bacterium
CTGCCTTCTGCCTACTGCCTACTGCTCTCCACCTCCGTTCCCTTTCCTTCTCTCGACTCTCGGCTACAGGCTCTCGGCTCACCCATGCGCATCACGGGAACACGACCACCGCCCGGCCAATGATCTTCCCCTCGCGCAAGGCCTCCAGGGTGGCGGGCAGTTCCTCCAGCGAGACAGCCCGGTCCACGACCGGCGTGATCTTCCGGGCCGCTGCCAGGGCGACCGCCTGGAGCAACTCGTCAAAGGTGTTGCCCACTGAGGCCGTGACGGTCAGCTCCCCGATGACGAGCTGCAGGGGGTTAGCGACAAACAGATCGTTCGAGTAGCCGATGAAAACCAGACGGCCGCGTCTCCGCAGGGCGTTCACCGCATGGGCCATCGTGACCTTGCTGCCCACCAGCTCGAACACGACTTCGGCGCCTTCCCCCGCCGTTAGATCCCGAACGGCCCGTCCCACATCGCCGCTCCCATCCACCACCGCATCGGCCCCGAGCTGGGAGGCCTTCGCCCGCTTCCCGGGCGACCGACTGACGGCGATGACGCGGGCACCCGCAAGCTTGCAGAACTGGATGAGACCGAATCCTACACCCCCGGCGCCGTACACGACGGCCGTCTCCCCGAGGCGCAGGTCGGCGATCGTCCGTGCCGCGTGGATCGCCGTGGTGACGCTGCAGCCCAAGGTGGCGGCCTCCAAGAGATCCAAGTCCCCGGGCAGCTTTACCAGGTTGGCGGCCGGGACGATGACGAACTCCGCATAACCGCCGTCGGCCGTGAACCCGTACTCCGCCACCACCTGCGGGCACAGATTGGCCCGATCCGTGCGGCACCAGTGGCATTGGCCGCAGGTCGCGTAGTAGTACACCAGGACCCGATCGCCGACCCGGAGGGACTGGGCCGCGGCCGACAGGTCCGCGACCTCGCCCGCGATCTCGTGCCCCAGTGTCAAGGGGTGGATGCCCAGGTTCAAGACCCCGGTCAAAAAGTGCGTGTCCGTATAGCAGATGCCGGCTGCCTTGACCCGGACCAACGCCTCGCCCATCCGGAGGGGCCGGACGGGGACCTTCTCGATGCTGAGCGGCTTCCCCGGCCCGTGGTACCTGGCTGCCCGCATATCCATGGAAAACTCCTCGCGACGAATGGAACAGGGAATTTCCCAAACAAAAAACCGCCACGACGGGCGGTTTGACTGTTCGTTGATAGTCCCTACGCCGGCATTACCCGGGTCAGGTTCCAACGGTCGGTGAGGGAACCGCCCCACCCTCTCAGCCCGGCACCCCGGGCTCCCGTTTGTGTGCTGAGGAAACTGTACCACTCCTTTCCGAGGCCGTCAAGGCCCCGACGCGGTCCCGGAGGCAACTTGACGGAGAGACCTGGATGGGTATATTCTATTCAAGTCAAGGAGGAGAAGCATGCCCAGCACCAGCGTGCACCTGCCCCAGGATCTCGTTGCCACGCTCGATGCGCTCGCCGCTCGCCGGAGGGTCAGTCGGAACCGTCTGATCTTGGAGGCCTGCGAGCGTCTGGTCCACCAGGATGCGGGCGAGTGGCCCGAGGGCTTTTTTGCGAACGACGATCTCCCTGCGGCTGATCTCCGCGAGCTTCGCGCGGCCGGAAGAGCCCTGGAAGCGGCCGCCCGCAGGCTGCGCCGCAACCGGCGCCGGAGCCCATTCACATGATCGTGCTCGACACGAGCGCCCTCTCCCGCGCCATGCGCCGGGACCCTGCTGCCCTGGCTCACGCTGCTCTGCATCCGCCGGGGCAACTGCTCCTCGTGGCCCCGGTGGCGGCTGAAATCTGGTATGGCCTGGCGCGGCTACCCAAGGATTCCCGGCAGCAGCACCTCCTGACAACTGAATTCCATCGATGGAAGAGGGTGCTCCGGTGGCAAAGCTGGGGAGAGTCCGCGGCGGAGACGTTTGGCCAGCAGAAGGCAGCCCTCGAGGCTCGGGGTCTCCTCATCGATGATTGGGACATCGCCATCGGGGCGGCGGCCATCGTCCACGGGGCCAGCGTGGCGACATGCAATCCGCGCCACTTCAGCCGGTTGGCCGGGCTCGAGGTGCTGGATTGGTCCAGGTCGCCGCGCCCGGGCAAGCGCTCGTCCAATTAGTGACACTTACCCAAGACCTGGCGCCATGTATTATCCCCGACGCAGTTTCGCCCGGAGGCTGTGAAGTGCGCCCACCTCGACCGGGACGCCGTCCGCATACAGGACAGCCTGGCCGGAGACGGGGGATACCCGGCTGCCAGGCGTGAGGATGCCGACCAGGTTCAGCGGGTCCGCCGCGGCAAGGAGCATCACCTCCCGGCCATCCCGCGCTCGCCGGATTGCCCGGAGCGCCTCCACGGCCTCGGGCAGGGCGAACTGCTCCCCGGTGAATCCATCCACAAACCGACCGCCCCGGATCTCCCCCCGGGCCTCCAGCCGCCGATAGATGCCGAGCAAGGTGCGCCACGAAGGGGCGCAGCTTTCCCGTGCCAGCAGATCGCGAAACATGACCCCGTACCGCCGCAGGAGCTGCCGGGCGAAGACCTCGTCCGCCTCCGGGTTTGGCCCCGGGCGGGCTCCCGCCTCTCCCGGCTCCCGCAGAAGCGACCATCGCCCGACGGGAACATGGCGCGCCCGGGCCAGACCTCCCCGGAGCGCACGGAAGCGCCGGTGCGGGTCTCTCTTTGCTTCGCCCTTCGTGAGCAACAGGCGCAGCCCCGCGATCCCATCCCCGGTCACGAGGCCGCGTGCCACCAATTCCCACAAGGCGTCCTCGACCCGACTCTCCAACTGCCCGCTCGCCCTGACGATCTCGATCAGGAACGAGGCGCCGCGCGCCTGAAGGTGCCGGACGATTGCCAGCGCGGTGGAGGAAAGCCCTGCCATCTCGTCCGGACCGGCCGGCCCCGGCTCCAGCAGGTGGGGCAGATTCTCCCGCAGGACCAACCCCAGTGAGGCGGATCGGCTGAGCGGCTGTCGCCGCGGCGGCGTCTCCTCTGCGTCGGGTCCCTCCCCCCGCAGCCGCAGGCGCCCCCAGGCGACGATCCCGGAAAGACAGAGCTGTTCCAGATCGGCCGGGCTGTATCGCGCCACGCGCGCCGGGAGGATATCCCGCTCCCATGCCGGCGCCGGCAACTCCAGTCCCTGGAGCTTCCCGATGACATGGACGATCCCTTCGCGCCCGTGCAACTGGCTCCCGGAATGCACGTTTTGCCAGCGAAACAGGAAGCGCAAAAGATCGGCGGCCGGCACCGGCTCGATCTCACGCCGGAGCCGTCCGATCGTCAGCCGGTGAATCCGTGCCAGCAGGCGCCGGTCACACCACTCCGTTGTTCCCGCATCCGTCTCGGGGGTGAACCGCCCTCGCAGGACGACACCGCTTGCCTCCAGAGCCAGGAGCGCCGCCTCGACCGCGCCACGCCGCAACCCGAGCCGCTCCGACAGCGCCGGCACCGTGGTCGGCCCGATGGCCTCCATCCATCCCTGCACGATCTTCCGAACCCCGTCCTCCTCCGTCCACGCACCGGACGCCTCTTCCCCCGGCACGGGGAGCGGTTCCGGCTCGAAATCCACGGCGGGTATCGCCGCCCGAACCCACACCACCCGTTCCGTGGCGACGTACCCCTCTTCTCGATCTCCCGCACCATCTCGGCTCTCGGCACTCCCCGCCTGCTGCCGCGCCCGTCCGCCAGCATCCGGGCGGGCAGCGGCGGGCAGGGGCTCTAGGCTCTCTGGTTGCGGCCCTTGGCTCCATTCGGTCCGCACCGCCCGTCCTGTCCGGACAAGCTCTGCCATCCACTCCTGCCAGTCACCCAGCTCCTCCGCCGGTAACAGGACCAGACTCAAGAGGGCATCGTGCAGTTCGTCGGCGTCTCTGACATCCGGCCAGGCCTGGGCGCGCACCTCCTGGATGGCCGCCGGGTCCAGCGCCCCGACACCGCGCGCCAGGTCCACGTCCACCCGGCGAAGGGACACCGCTCGGGCCCGTCGCTCTTCCAGAGGAGCGTCGTCCAGGAATGCGTAGGGATTGGCATTCAGGATCTCGTGAGACATGGGCGAGGGGACAGGCGTCTCCACCGCCACCGTCCGCAACCCACCACGCTCGACCTTCCCGATGATGGCGCGCAGCCCCTCGACGTCCATGGCCTCGTGAAAGCAGTTGTCCATGGTCTCGTTGACCAGCGGGTGATCCGGCGGCGTGATCGGGCCGGGATTATTGTCCTGGCAGGCCACCTGCGCCGGGAAGACGGCGGCCAAGAGGTCATCCGCCCGCATCCGCTGGAGCGGCATGGGCACCCGACGACCGCCATTGGCGCGGAGGAGGGCCAGCGCCCGGGTCGCATTCCATCGCCAGCGGGTTCCGAACATGGGCGCCTGCAGGACCGCCTGCACCAGATCGGCATCCAGGCTGTCGGAGCGGACCATGGCGAACGCGCTTTCCAGCGGGAAGCTGTGCTGCTCCCCCAGCGAGAGCACGATCCCATCATCGGTGGCCGCCGCCTGGAGCTCGAAGTCGAAGGTGACGCAGAACCGCTTGCGGAGGGCGAGGCCCCAGGCCCGGTTGATCCGGGCGCCGAACGGCGCGTGCAGGACGAGTTGCATCCCCCCCGCCTCGTCGAAGAACCGCTCGGCCACGATGGTGCCCTGCGTCGGCACGGTTCCCAGGACCGCCAGCGTCTCGGCCACGTAGGCGACGATCTGCTCGGCCGCCGCCTGCTCCGTTCCGCATTCGGCGCACAGCCAGGTGACGGCCGCCTGAATGTCCGGCAAGCGGGTGGCGACCGCCTCACGGACGTCGGCCACGGCGGCCGACAACTCGATCGTGCGCCCCGGCGCCTCGCCCAGCCAGAACGGGATGGTCGGCGGGGCGCCTTGCGCATCCTCCACGCGGACCTTCCCCGCCTCGACCTTCCGGATCCGCCAGGACCGATTGCCGAGGAGGAAGATGTCCCCGGCGATGCTCTCGACGGCAAAATCCTCGTTGACCGTCCCGACAAAGGTGCCGCTCGGATCCTCGATCACCTGGTAGTCGGCCACATCGGGAATGGCCCCGCCGCAGGTGATGGCGGTGAGTCTGGCGCCACGCCTGGCCCGCAGGCGGCGATTCACGCGATCCCAGTGCAGGTGCGCCGACCGCCGACCCCTCCGGGTGGAGACCCCCTCTGCCAGGATCGTGAGGACCGCCTCGAACTCATCCCGGCCCAGATCCCGGTACGGGGAGGCCCGCCGGACGAGGTCCAGCATCTCCGCTTCGGTTCGCTCGCCCGAGGCCACCGTGGCCACGATCTGCTGGGCCAGGATGTCGCGCGGGGCCTTTGGAATCGTCACACGATCCAGCTCGCCGGCTCGCACCGCTCGAATCGCCGCAGCGCACTGGAGCAGCTCATCCCGGGTCCCCGGAAACAGAATCCCCCGCGGCGTCGCCCCCAGCCAGTGGCCCGACCGGCCCACCCTCTGGAGGAGGACCGCGAGGGATCGCGGCGCCCCCAGATGGCAGACCAGATCCACGTGCCCGATGTCTATCCCGAGCTCCAGCGAGGCCGTGGCCACCACCACCTTCAGGCTCCCCGCCTTCAGCCCCTGCTCCGCCCTAAGACGGGTTTCGCGCGAGAGGCTCCCGTGGTGGGCCGCCACGGCATCTTTTTCCAGCCGCTGGGAAAGCTGGTAGGCGACCCGCTCCACCATCTTTCGCGTGTTCACGAAGACGATGGTCGTCCGGGCCTCCTTGGCGTAGCGCGCAATCCGATCGTACACCTCGGCCCACATGGCATGGCTGGCGACCGGGCCGAGCGGCCGGTCCGGGACCTCGACTCTCAGGTCCAGGTCCCGCTTCCGCCCTGCCTGTGCGCTTGCCTGCCTGCCTCTGGCAGGCGCAAGCAGGGGGCACTTGCCTGCGTCGCCGCGGAAAGCAGGCGCAGACAGGCCGACATCCACGATGCTACAATCCGGCGTGCCGTCCGGCCGGAGGTTCCCGGTCCCGACCAGAAGCCGCCCGATTTCCTCGATCGGCCGCTGCGTCGCGCTCAGGCCGATCCGCTGGAGGGGGACCCCGGCCAGATCGTCCAGCCGCTCGAGCGAGATCGCCAGGTGGGACCCCCTCTTGTCGGCCGCCACGGCGTGGATCTCATCCACGATGACTGTTCTCGCCGAGGCGAGATATCTCCGGCTTCCCTCCGCCGTGAGCAGGATGTACAGAGACTCCGGCGTGGTGATCAGGATGTGCGGCGGTCGCCGTCGCATGGACTCCCGATCCTTGGCCGGCGTATCCCCCGTCCGCACCGCCACGCGGATCTCCGGCAGGGGCAACCCCCGCTCCTCGGCCAGGCGGCGGATGGCGCGCAAGGGTTCCGTGAGGTTCTTCTGGACGTCGTTGGAGAGCGCCTTCAGGGGAGAGATGTAGACGACGGAGGTTTTCTCTGTGAGCGTCCCGTTCGCCGCCGAGCGGATCAGCCCATCCATGGCCCACAGGAATGCGGCCAGCGTCTTGCCGGAGCCCGTGGGGGCACACAGAAGCGCATGCCGCCCGGCCGCGATGGCCGGCCAGCCCGCCTCCTGGGGCGGACTCGGCCGCTCGAAGGCCGTGGCGAACCACTCCTTGACCAGGGGATGGAAGAGGTCCAGAACGGGGGATGTCACAATGGAAGCATGCTACGGGAGGATCATCGTGGCGTCAA
>JACQVO010000270.1 GCA_016209725.1 Candidatus Methylomirabilota bacterium
CCCGGGCGGCCATGGAGTTCGAGGGCACCATCCTCGGACCGCCGGTGATCGGCGGACACCTTGCCTTGTTCTATCGGAAGGATCTCTTTCAACAATATAGGATCGCCGTGCCCCGCACGCTGGACGAGTTGGAGGCGGCCGCGCGATTCCTCCACAAGAAGCCCATGGGACCCAACGGTGCCCCCGGGGTTGGCATCGTCAGCCGGGGCAAGGGCACTCGCGCGACCTCGATATACGCCGCCTTCCTGCACGCCTTGGGTGGGACCTGGCTGGATAGGGGCGGCCGTCCGACGATCAACGGGCCGCAGAGCCTGGCGGCGCTGGAGCGGATTGGCCGCCTCTTCGGCAGTTACGCGCCGCCGGATATCTCAACCTTCGACTGGCAGGAGGCTTCGAAGATCTTCATGGAGGGCCGGGCCGCCATGTACATCGAGGGCAGCTCGATCTTTCCCCTCATGGAGCAGTCGTCGCAGTCCCATGTGGCGGGCAAGGTGGGATATACCGTTTTCCCTGCCGGCCCGGGCGGTCCGGGCACGAACATTGCCGTTTTCGGCCTGGCTATCGGCAGGCACAGCGCGAATCCGAAGGCCGCCTGGCTGTTCCTCCAGTGGGCCAGCAGTCCCGAGCTTGTCCGCTTTGCCCTTCTGAAGGATGTTCTGGTAACCCGCCAATCCACCTGGCAGGATCGGGGGGTCTGGGAGGGAATCCCCCCTGACCTCGTGGAGTCCTTCCAGGAGGCCGGCCGGATCGGCACACCGGCCTGGGCCCCACCACTGGTCGCCGTCACTGCGGCGCGCGAGGAGGTGGGCAAGGCCATCACGGCCGCCATCCGGGGCGAGGATTACCGCGCGGCCGCAAACGCCGCGGAGCGCCGGCTGGTGGAAATCCTGCGCATGACCGAGGGCCGCTAACTGGTGACTCAGAAAATACTTTACACGGGACCCGTTCGGGCTGAGCTTGTCGAAGCCCCATTTACTCACCCTTCGACAGGCTCAGGGTGAACGGAATTGTAACGGAATTTGAGAGTCACCACAGTGGATCCAAGTGGCCTCGCAACGCCCCAGAGCCGCGGGGCCCTCCTGAAGCCTGCGCCCGCCGGCTGCACAGCACCCTCTCCCCATCGTCCGGACAACCACAGCGGCTCTTCCCCTTTGACCTTGAATCGCCCCGGGGGGTGTGCTAGCAATAGTCATGTGCGGGTCCCCCGGTCCGCCCGCTGAAATTTTCCAGGCAGCTTCCGTGAGTGAGCCGTGCAAAGAGCCATGTAAAGAGAAAGAGGAGGATGTCCCATGAGGATCCTGAGAACGCTTTTGAGTCTCGGCTTGGTCTTTGGGCTGGCCCTGGCCTCGTCGGCTCAGGCCGCCCAGTTCAACTGGCAGCAGTTCAAGGGGACGCAGCTCCGCGTCCTGCTCAACAAGCATCCCTGGCAGGCGGGTATCGAGCCGCACCTGAAGGATTTCGAAGCCCTCACCGGGATCAAGCTTATCGCCGAGGTCTATCCCGAGGACCAGTTCCGGGCCAAGACGCTGGTCGAGCTGACTTCGGGCGCCAGCAGCATTGACGTGTTCATGACGATGCCGGCCCAAGAGGGACTCAAGTACATGCGGGCCGGCTGGTACCAGCCCGTGGACGAGTTCCTGAAGGATTCCTCCCTCACCGCGCCGGACTACAACTGGAACGATTTCCTGGACAAGACCCGCGACGCCATGGTGGCGGAGGGGAAGCTCATCGGGCCGCCGATCCAGGTGGAGAACGTCGCCCTCATGTACCGGAAGGATGTCTTCCAGAAGTACAATGTGAAGGTGCCCACCACCCTGGACGAGCTGGAAGCGGCCGCCAAGGCCTTGAATGGCAAGCCCATGACCGATGACGGGCAGCCGGGCTTCGGCATCGTCAACCGGGGCAAGCGGGCCGCCGCCACCTCCATGTTCGCCGGCATGCTCCATGCCATGGGCGGCACCTGGCTGACGCCGAACCGCGAGCCGGCCATCAACAGCGAGGAGGCGATCAAGGCCATTGACATGTGGGGCCGCCTCCTCCGGCTGTACGGCCCCCCCGGCTCGGAGAACAACCACTGGTACGAGGCCTCGTCCATCTTCTCCCAGGGCAAGGCGGCCATGTACACCGACGCCAACTCCCTCTGGCCGGTGATCGAGGATCCCCAGAAGTCCAAGGTGGTCGGGAAGGTCGGCTACGCCCTCTTCCCGCGCGGCCCGAAGGGGCAATCCGGGTCCACGGTGGCCGTCTGGGGGCTGGGGATGCCCAAGACCAGCAAGAACCAGAAGGCGGCATGGCTCTTCATGCAGTGGGCGACAAACAAGGATCAGGTCTTCAAGGTCCAGAGCGAGAAGGGTGTCCTGGGGTGTCGCGATTCCGTTTGGAAGGATCCCAAGGGCAAGGCGAAGGTGCCGGGAGATCTGGCCGAGTCCTTGGCGCAAGGCTCCAAGGTCGGCACGCCACTCTGGAACCCGCCCGTGGTGGCCGTGGCCGAGGTGCGGGACGCCGTCGGCGCCGCCATCGTGACCTCGATCCAGGGCGGCGACGTCCGGGCGGCCGCGAACAAGGCCGCCGCCGACATGAAGCGCATCATGGCCGAGACCGAGAAGAAGTAGTCTCGGCATCTCCCCCTCTGCGGTCGAAGGGAGGAGGTCCGCAAGGGCCTCCTCCCTTTTCGTACCACCCGCCATGGGAAACGAGATTCGCGCGCAGAAGATCCCGGCGTGGGTGACCCCGCCAAGGCGGGGTTCGGCGTGGTCGCTTTTCGTCGAGGACCACCCGGTCCTGGTCTTCACCCTGCCGGCGGTCGTCGTTGTCTTCATCCTCATGGTCTTCCCGGTCTTCTATACGGTGTACATGAGCCTGCACTCCTGGTTCGCCAGCAGCCTGACGGGCCCGGAGTTCATCGGCCTCCAGAACTTCAAGCGGGCCTTCACCCAGGACGAACGGTTCCGCAACGCCATCTGGTTGACCCTGTACTTCACGGTCCTGGCCACCGCCTTGCAGTTGGTCCTGGGAGTGTCCCTGGCCCTCCTGCTCAACCGCCCGTTCCGGGGGAAGGGGTTCTTCCGGTCCATCTTCCTGTTGCCCATGGTGGCCACGCCGGTGGCCATCGCCCTCGTCTGGATGATGATGTACAACCCCACCCTGGGGGTTATGAATTACCTGGTCGGCCTGGTCGGCCTGGGCCCCTACACGTGGGTCAGTGACGTCCACCTGGTGATCCCGGCTCTGGCCGTGGTGGACACCTGGGAGTGGACGCCCCTCATCACTCTGATCACTCTGGCCGGCCTGGCCACGCTCCCCCTCGAGCCTTACGAGTCGGCCCTGATCGACGGCGCCACGCCGGCCCAGATGTTCTGGCGGATCACCCTGCCCCTCCTGCGTCCCACGATCATGGTGGCCCTCCTCTTCCGCTCCATTGATTGCCTGAAGACCTTCGACATCATCTACGTCATGACCGCCGGCGGGCCGGGATTCGCCTCGGAGACCCTCAACGTCTACACGTTTCAGGTGGGGCTCTTCTATTTCCACATCGGCTACGCCTGCTCGCTCCTGGTTATCCTGTTCGCCCTGGTCTTGGGGGTGAGCCTGATCCTGATCAAGGTCCGCAGGGGCTCGTGGTAGGCCGCCCCGGCGGAATGGAAATTTTCAAACCGACAATTGACAACCGTTCATTGCCGGTTTTGCATTGTCACTTGTCGGTTGCCGGTTTTGCATTGTCGGTTTTGGATTACTGGAGATTGACTGTGCCATGAAGCGATCACGTTCGGGCGAGAGCCCCTGGACCTACATTCTGCTGGCGGTCATCCTGGTCCCGTTCCTGTTCCCGCTTTTCTGGATGTTCCTGTCCTCGCTGAAGAGCCAGGTCGAGAACACCGCCTTCCCGCCCGTCTGGATTTTCAAGCCCACGCTCAACAACTACCGTGAGGTCTTCATCAGGAACCCCTTCTTCACCTTCACGTGGAACAGCCTGGTGGTGGCCGCCGGCTCCACCGGCCTGGCGCTGGTCCTGGGTCTTCCGGGGGCCTACGCCATCGCCCGCTTCAAGCGGACCGGGATTGCCTTGGCCATCCTCACGGCCCGCATGGCGCCGGGCATCGGCTACCTCATCCCCTGGTTCATCCTCTTCACCAAGATGAGGATGATCGACACCTATCTCGCCCTGATCCTCACCCACCTGATCGTGGCATTGCCCCTGGTCCTGTGGGTGATGATCGGCTTCTTCGAGGACGTCCCGGGCGAGTTGATCGAGGCCGCCCGGATCGACGGCTGCTCCAACTTCGCCGCGTTCCTGCGGGTGGCCCTGCCGCTGGTGAAGCCTGGCATCGTGGCCACGGCCATCCTCAGCTTCATCTTCTCCTGGAACAACTTCCTGTTCTCCCTGATCATCGCCGGCTTCAAGACGCGCACCCTGCCCATCGCGGTGTACAATTTCCTGTCCTATGAGGAGATCAACTGGGGCGGCCTCACGGCGGCGGCCACCGTCATCACGCTGCCGGTGCTGATCTTGTCCCTCTTTATCCAGAAGCACATCGTCCGCGGCCTGACCTTCGGGGCCCTCAAGGGATAGAGGCGGCCATCAGGAGGAATCCATGCGACTCACCGGAAAGAGCGCCATCGTCACGGGCGCCGGCCGTGGCATCGGCAAGGCGACCGCCCTGCAATTCGCCCGGGAGGGGGCGGACGTCCTGGTGCCCGACCTGGACCTGGCGACCAGTGAACAGACCGCTGGAGAGATCCAGGCCCTCGGCCGGAAGGGCGTCCCCCTGCGGATGGATGTGACCCGCATGGCCGACATCCAGCGGATGGTGAAGACGGCCATCCGGGAGTTCGGCAAGATCGACATCTTGGTCAACAACGCCGGGATCACCCTCGTCCGGGACATGATGAAGCTCACCGAGGCCGAGTGGGACCGGACCATGAGCATCAACGCCAAGGCCGTCTTCTTCTGCCTCCAGGCTGTTGCCCGCGAGATGATCAAGCGGCAGAGCGGCGTCATCCTGAATGCCTCCTCCATCTCGGGACGCGCGGGCAAGCCGATGCTCGTGGATTACTGTGCGTCGAAGTTCGCTGTGGTGGGCATCACCCAGAGCGCGGCGCTGGCCCTGGCCCGGCATGGGATCCGGGTCAACGCCGTGGCGCCAGGCATCGTGGACACGGAGATGTGGGAACAAATCGACCGGGAGTGGGGCGCCCTGGAGGGGAAGCCGCCCGGGGAGATGAAGCGAACCCGGGTCGCCGCCGTCCCGCTGGGACGGATCGAGACGCCGGAGGATGTGGCCAGCCTCTACACCTTCCTGGCCTCGGACGAGGCCGGCTACATCACGGGCCAGACGTACAACGTCTGCGGCGGACTGCAACTCAACTGACGTTACACGTTGCAACGTTTGAACGTTCAAACGTTTCAACCCGCAGTTCAGCGGGCTGTTGCGGGGTCGGGATGCGAGGGATATACTGGCCTTCGTCAATACGGTGCCGGCGCCGCTGTGCCCCCGACCGGGCGGCCGCGCCGGCATCCCCCGGTTGGAGGCGGCCGAGGCCTTCCTCACCGCAGACGATGAGGGCGGTATCGTCCATGCAATTGGAAAGGAGCGGAGGCCATGAAGGCAGCGATGTGGCGCGGCGTAGAAGAACTGCACATCGAAGAGGTCCCGGTTCCGACTCCCGGCCCGCTGGACGTCCTGGTCAAGGTGGCGGCCTGCGGCGTCTGCGGCACTGACGTCCATATCCTGGAGGGCAAGTTCCCCATCTTCACCCCGCCCCGGGTCATCGGTCACGAATACGTCGGCAGCGTGGCCGCCGCGGGCAAGGATGTAACCAAGGTCAAGGTGGGTGATCGCGTGGCGGTGGAGCAGGGACTGCCCTGCGACCGCTGCTATTTCTGCCGGGATGGGCGGGAGCATCTGTGCACCGGCCGCTACGCCCACCCGGGGGGCTTCGCCGATTACACCTGCGTCCTGGAGCGGATGTGCCACAAGCTCCCCGACGGCCTCTCCTTCGAGATAGCCGCCCTGGCGGAGCCGGTGGCGTGCGTCCTCCGCGTCATGGACCTCACCCAGGTGCGCTCCGGCGACATCGCGCTCGTCCAGGGGGGCGGGACCATCGGCCTGATCATGACGCAGGTGCTCCTCCACGGCGGCATCACCAAGGTCATCCTATCGGAGCCGGTCCCGCATCGCCGGGCCTTGGCCAAGGCCGTGGGGGCCATTGTGGTGGATCCCAAGACCGAGGACCTCGCCGCCATCCTCAAGAAGGAAACCGACGGCCTGGGGCCGGAGTACGTCTTCGACTGTGTGGGCCACCCGTCCCTCCTGGAGGAGGGGATCGAGCTCGTGCAGAAGGGCGGCACGGTGTTCGTCGTGGGCGTGGCGGACCCGGCGGGGGTGGCCTCGATTCGACCCTACCGCCTCTTCGAGAAGGAGATCCGGATCAAGACCTCCTACATGCGTCCCTATACGTTTGCCAGGGCGGTGCGCTGGCTGCCGCACCTGAACCTCAGGCCCCTGCTGGGCGTCGAGTACCCCCTCGCCGAGACGAAGGCCGCCATCCACGCGTTGCGCCAGAGCAAGGGACTGAAGATCCTGGTAAAGCCCTAGAACCGATTGATCCGCAGATTACACAGATTCACGCAGATTTTCGGACTGGTTCTTCCGGACCCTGAATCGGCGTAATCTGCGTAATCTGCGGATATTTCCTGTACCCGTCCCCTCCGAGTATTTCGAATCGGTGGATACCATCCTCACCTTCGACATCGGCACCAGCGCCTGCAAGGTGTGTCTGTGGGACGCCCGCGGGACGCTCCTGGCCTCGTCCGACGAGCCGTATCCGACTCACCATCCCCACCCCGACTGGGCCGAACAGGATCCCGAGGACTGGTGGCGGGCCGCGGTGGCGGCGGCCCGACGCTGTCTCGAAGGCCAGGATCCCCGCCGCATCGCCGTCCTGGGGCTTTCCTCGCAGCGGGAGGGGGTCGTTCCCATGGGCCGGGACGGCACACCGCTCGCCCGCTGCATCATCTGGATGGACCGCCGCTGCCGGGATCAGGCGGTGCGGCTGGGCGAGGAATTCGGCGTCTCGTTCCTCCACCATCACACCGGCCTGGCGCCCGACCCCAACTACACGGCGTGCAAGCTCCTCTGGCTGCGGGAGCACCAACCAGAGATTCTGGAGCGGACGAGGACGTTTCTCCAGCCCCGGGACTACGCTTATTACCGCTTGACCGGCGCCGAGGTCACCGACTACACGCTGGCGTCGCGGACCATGATGTTCGACCTCCGGCGGCACGTCTGGTGGCCGGATATTTTCCGGCGGGTCGGGGCACGACCGGACCAATTCCCCCCGATTCACCACTCCACCGATGCCCCCCATCGCCTGTCCCGGATCGCGGCGGATGCATTGGGGCTGCCTGAGGGCATTCCGGTATCCCTGGGGGCCGGGGACCGGGCCTGCGAAGCAGTGGGGGCCGCCGTCTTCGACCAGCGAATGATTGATTCCACCGGGACCGCCAGCAACATCTGCATGGTGATCGACCGGCTGCCCGCCGACCTGGGGCGGGCCCCCTGCTCGGTCCACGCGGTGCCCGGTCGGTGGCTCCTGGAGCTGGGGATCACCACGTCCGGCTCCCTCATGCGCTGGTTCCGCGAACTCCTCGACCTTGGTCCGGAGGAGGTGGAGACACTGGAGCAGGAGGCCGGCACAAGCCCCCGGGGGGCGCGGGACCTCCTGGTGTTTCCCTTCTTCATGGGCGCCCGATCCGTGCGCTGGAATGCCGATGCCCGGGGCCTTGTCCTGGGTCTCAGCCTGGGCCACACCAAGGGCGACATCGCCCGCGCCATCATGGAGGGCGTCGCCTACGAGACCCGGGCATGTCTCGACGGCCTCCGGTCCCTGGCGCTCACGCCTGCCGAGGTGTTGGCCATGGGGGGTGGGGCGCGATCCGACCTCTGGCTGCAGATCAAGGCGGACATCCTGGGCCTCCCGATCCTGCGGCCCCGCCAGACCGAGACTGCCTCGCTGGGTGCGGCCCTCCTGGCGGCCCGCGCGGTGGATCTTGTTGACGACCTGGATGCGACTGCGCGAGAATGGAACCCGGTCCAGGCTTCGGTGAAGCCGGACCCTGTGGCGGTCGCGTTTTACGAGGGAAGGCGCGCCCTCTATGAGGACGTGTACGGGGCCCTGCTCCCCATCTACCCGCGGTTGCATGCCGATTGACCCGTTGTCGTGAAGGGAGCGTCTCATGCCTGCCCGCAAGACCCAGCCGAAGCTCTTCGACCCGGCCGCGTACCTGCCGGCCGACCTATACGCCGCCGTCACCGACGTGCGAATCGAGCGACCCGCCGTCGTCCAGGAGGAGGCCGAACGTCGCAAGCGCCGCCCGGTCCCGGCGCCCGACGGGACGCTGGTGATCCTGGCCGCCGATCACCCGGGACGGAGCGTCCTGAACGTGAAGGACGACCCCCTGGGCATGGCGGATCGGCATGCCTACCTGGCCCGCATCCTCCGCGTCCTGAGCTGTCCGGGGATTGATGGGATCATGGGGACGCCGGACCTCGTCGAGGACCTCTTCATCCTGACCCGGCTGCTCAAGGAGCGTGGGGGATCGAGCCTGTTGGACGACCGGTTGCTGGTGGGGTGCATGAACCGCGGGGGCCTCAAGGGGACCGCGTTCGAGATGGAGGACACCTTCACCGCCTTCACCACGGAGCGGATGCAGGCCCTCCGCATGGACGGGGCCAAGTTCATGTTCCGTCTGGATCCGACCGATCCGGCGTCGGGACGGACTATCCTGGCCTGTGCCGACGCGGTAAGCCAGTGCGTCCGCGCCGATCTCACCGCATTCCTCGAGCCGCTGCCGGTGAAGCGCGTGCGGGGGAAGTATGTCGTGCAGCGGACGGTCCAGGATCTCGCCGGCATGGTGAGCGTCGCCGCGGCCATGGGGGCCTCGTCGCTCAATACCTGGCTGAAAATCCCCTCGTGCAAGGGGTTGGAAAAGGTCGCCCAGGCGACCACCCTTCCCATCCTGATCCTGGGCGGCGAGGTGACCGGCGATCCCGTCCCGGTCCTGCAGGATCTCCAGACCGCCATGCAGGCGGGGCCGACCATCCGGGGCGCCCTGATCGGCCGCAACGTCATCTTCCCCGGCCCCGACGATCCGCGCGCCATGGCCGCCGCGGTGGCGGCCCTGGTCCACGACCGGGCCGATGTGAACGGCGCCCGCAGCGTCATGGCCGCCGAGCGCGGCAAGGACCCGCGCTTGCTTCCGTAGGCGAGCTGTCAGCAATCAGCCTTCAGCCATCAGCAGTAGCACAGAACACGAAGAGCGGCCCGCCTGGGCCGCTCTCCTGTCTTGCGCTGACGGCTGTAATAACCCGATAGGAACTTGGAAACGGGGCGCCGCCGAGAGCGGCGAGCTACAGGAAACCCGTGCCGGCCGAGACAGCGGAGCCAGGGACAGCACCCAGCGGGAACCCGAGGTTGACGGGGACGCTACTAGCAGCGAATTGGCGCGTCAAGCGAAACCGTGCATCCCCCGGGGGCTGGGACGCCGGGCGTGAGAGTCGAGGCCCCAACCTCGCTACACGATCAGAGGATCGAGGACGGGAAGGCTGTCAAAGAGCGGTTCGTAGGACCACTTGCGGGACGGGTCAGCCTGCTGGCCATCAGGCGGATCGGGTGGCGCTCGGAAGCTGGGTGCTGCGGTGGGGAGCCCCAGGTGGTCGAGGATCTGCCGGACGACCGCCGGCCGCTCGATTACGGCGACCACCTTCATCGTGCCGCCGCAGCGCGGACACAGGAGGGGATCGACCTCGTACACCTTCCGGATGAGGCGGGCCCAGGAGCGGCGGACCTCACGGGGCGCCCGATCGTATGATTCATCTTGGCTTACGTTAATAGTTGCCCTAGTATGCGAGGGTATAGGTCGCGCGTGCGCATGCCTTTGTGCTTGCGCCCAACGCCCCACGACATCGTTACCCAAAGCACAAGATTGTGCCTTCTCAAGGGAGGGGGCGATATGGTCGAGGTCGGTTCCACAGACTTTCGGCAACACCGAGCGTCGCGCATGTGGCAAATCCTGCTGCGTGCCGTGCTTTGTGGCGCCGTACTCGCAGCGCCACGTGCGTCGCTCGCCCAGCAGCAACTGAAGCTCTGGCGCATAGGCTTCCTTGCTTCCGATTCGTCGTCGACCCGAGTTTATGAGGGATTTCGGCAAGGCATGCGTGAGCTTGGTTATGTCGAGAGAAAGAATTTCATCATCCAGTGGCGTTTTGCGGACGGTAAATATGAGCGCCTTCCAAGCTTGGCGGCGGAATTGCTGCGGTTAAACGTGGATGTCATCGTGGCCGGGACAACGCTAAGCGTCCAGGCTGCTCATCAAGCGACAGCCACGATTCCCATCGTTATGGTAGCGGTTCCCGATCCGGTCGGTGAGGGGTTCGCCAGGAGCCTTTCCCAACCGGGAGGAAACATCACCGGACTATCTAATATCGTCACCGAGGTGAGCGCTAAGCACCTTGAGCTATTGCGGGTTGCGGTTCCCACATTATCGCGCGTTGCTGTGCTGATTAATCCGCCCAATCCGAGCGATTCCTTAATTCTGGAACAAATTCAAGGAGCGGCGTATTCAACCGGCGTGAAAGTCCTCGCCGTTGAAGCGAGCACCGCGAGGCAGATCGAGGCTGGCTTCGGCGCGATGACCCGGGCACGTACGGAAGCCCTGATCGTGGCGGCGGACTCATACTTCGACGTGCAGCGGGATCAAATTACAAAGCTTGCAGTCAAACACCACCTGCCTTCGATATCATCGAATCGGGAAATGACAGAGGCCGGTGGCCTGATGAGTTATGGACAGGACCTGGCTGAACATTATCGGCGCGCCGCGACCTATGTGGACAAGATACTAAAGGGTGCAAAGCCGGGCAATCTTCCAGTCGAACAGCCTACGGTGCTAGAGCTGGTCATCAACCAAAGGACCGCCAAGGCGCTCCGCCTCACCATTCGGCAAGAACTGGTGTTGCGCGCCGATAAGGTGATTGAATGAGGGTTCGCCTCGCCGGGCTAAGGTTTTATCTGGCCACGAATTTCTCCGCCCTTGTGGGCGGCGCTATGAAAATTGAAATAAAGATTACCAACCTTGTAACTTTCGTACTGTGCATCGGTTAATTTTGCGCCTGCCGGCACCGTCCAAACGTTATCGGAAGCCTTCGTCAATGGAATGATTATAGGACCATTTTTGCCCGCAGCGGCCTCATGAACATGGGCAACCGTTACCGACATCCCAGAGATCGTCACATTGCCGCTAACGGATTTGTCTGCTCCGACAGTGATGGTGCCGGTTCCAGAGGCAGAGGTCGTCACAGGAGGGATTTCCTGATCGCCGCTAAGCGCGACCTTAACTTCATCGCTTAATGCCGAAGCCCAATAGCCTGCGAACAAGACTATTACCGCGCTCACAACCACCAAAAGCGAGTGCTTAGCAAACTGCTTCACTGCATCCATAGGGGTATCTCCATTCGTTGCGATTTAGCCGGGTGCTCACTATTCTTCCTCATGAAACGTGTGTTTTGTACGGTAGCAACCCGATAGGAACTTGGAAACGGGGCGCGGCCGGGACGGCGAGCTACAGGAAACCCGTGCCCGCCGAGACAGCCGAGCCAGGGACAGAACCCAGCCGGAATCCGAGGGTGCCGGGGACGCTACCAGCAGCGGATTGGCGCGTCAAGCGAAATCCCGCACACCCTGGGCGTCTGGGACGCCAGGGGGGACAGACCAGGCCCCAAGGCCCCCGCTACAGGGTCACCGGTCGGAACGTGCCGGGTCCATCGAGGTTCATCGCCGCACGGCGATGATCTCCAGCAGCGCGGGGGTCACCATGAGCGTGTGCGGCGCCGCCTGAGCCGCCGCGAGCGCCTCCGCGAGTGCCCGGGAGCGGTTCGCGGTCAGATGGCCCAGATCCACGAGCCGGCGGAGGCCCACCAGAAAGAATGCCGCCGGCCACTGCCAGACAAAGCTGGACGCCGGGACGACATCAATGATCGGGTGAAGCGCCTGGATCGCGAAG
>JACQVO010000272.1 GCA_016209725.1 Candidatus Methylomirabilota bacterium
CACCTTGCCTTCGCCTTGGATGCGGAATACTCTCTTCATGGAGCGGCTCCTTTCAGTGTGGGGTTGACGGTTCTGTGGCAACAGCCACTTCACCACACGGGAGCCGCTTCGTCAATTTTCAACTAAGGGTAGCACACGGTCCGAGCGAAGCGTCCCTCGTGTCATACGCACCTCCTTGTGTGTGATGGGAGAGGGTACCATCTTGGCGGATGGTTGTCCATTCGGGTGGGGTATTGAGGCGAAAAATCTCAATTTGGGAATTTTTTCCTTGCATGGCTGATCGCAGGCCGCTATATTGGCCAGGTTTTTGCCCGGTCCAGGGGAATCTTTTCCGGGGGATCGGGATCGTAGAGACAGGGGCGGGGGGACGCCCCATGATGCTGCCTAGCACAGCAGGAAGGAGCGGCTAGAAATGGCTGAGAGTAAGGTACAAAAGGTGGCTCGCCAGGGCGCTGCGCGGAAGAGCATCGGCAACTGCCAGTGCGGTGGCGAGCTGACGTGGGCCCAAGTGATCATGACCCGACCGCGGATGATGAAGGTCTGCGAAAAGTGCGGGGCTTTCCACGAGAAGGACCAGTCGTAACCGCCCACCTGGCCTGATTCCAGCGTTTCCTCTCGTCTCTCTGCGCTCTGTCCAAGCCGGAGGCTTTCCGGCGGTGCAGGAGTGTGTGGAGACGTTTTTTCTTCTGACTTTCAGGAAATTACTTGACCTCTGATCTGCTTAGCTGATAAGAGTGGGTGAAATGTTTACATCATGTAGTCATATATTTCAAATAGATAGAATAGAATCTCTGAAGTAACTTCTGAGTCTCATCCCATGAAGCGAGCCATCCGAAACCGTCTCGGAGACCTCCTGCTCGAGGCTTTCGATGACCCAGAGAAACGCCAAGCGATCACCTGGCTGGCGCTGTTCTGTCGCCTCGCCGCCGAGAGAGAATGTCCCCAAGTGCCCTTGCCTGACTTATTGGAAGAAGGGCGGGCGGCCTTTCCTGGAGCCGGTGGGACTTCCGAGGGCGTGCTCGCTCACGTGATCGGACCGGAAAAACTGCTGCGGCTTCGCCGAGGAGACACGGGCGATGTCCTGGCGGCCGGCATCCCCGCGCGGCTGGGCGATATCCCCTGGGTGATCGAACCTGAGCCGGATGCTCGCGCTGCCTTTCCTGCGCTATGTGAGCGGGCGAGGATCTATGGCGACCTGGTGGTCGGGATGGAGAGAAGTGACGCGACTTCGCATCGCCTGGATCCCCTGCGGAAGACGATGGCAGAGGCGGCCGTGTGTTTCAACGCTGGCCTGTTCTTCGAGGCCCACGAGCACCTGGAGCATTCCTGGATGGCCCAACCGAAGGGCCCGACGAAGCGATTCCTGCAGGGGATCATCCAGATCAGCGTCGGCTTCCATCATGCGCGGGTGGGCAATCATGACGGGGCCGTCAACCAGCTCACGAAGGGACTGGAGAAGACAGCGGGGTTCAACGGCAATGTTCTGGGACTCGACTGCGATGCCTTTCTCCCAAGCGTTGCGAGTGCCCGTGAGGCGATCGTGAAGCGGGGTCGCGCGGGGATGATCCCGATGCTTCTGGCTGAGATCCCGAGGATTCCGATGCGAGGCTAGACATGGTGGGGAACCCCATGCCGCCCTGAAGACGAGCAAAGCTCTCTCCTTTGTGCTCACTCCGCTGCCGGCTTCCTCTCGCCCAGGTGCCGCCTCGCAAAGTCAGCCACCGTCATCTTGGCTCACGGCCCAATATGATTTCTCGTGATATCCCGTGAGAGACCGCGTGAGGAGTGTCCAAAGACGGGGGGACTGGGATTCCTCGCGCTCGCGATTTTTCCTATTGCGGGATGAGGCCGTTAGACCTAGATTATTATGGCGCGAAAGGATTTCTCATGTCATGAAAAATGCCACCTCACCACCCCTGCGGACCATTCACCGCGCTCTCGATATCCTCGAATGCCTCGGTACGATTCGCGAGGGTGCCACTGTCTCCGAGATGGCCCGGAAGGTGGGCCTCCACGTCAGCACTGTCCATCGACTGCTCGGCGTCCTCAAGATGCGGGGCTATGCGGACTATGATCCTGCCAGTCGCTTCTACCGCGTCGGGTCCAAGCTCTTCGAGGCAGGCAGCCGGTACCTGGCAGCGCTGGATCTTCCCGAGGCGGCTCGACCGCACCTGGAACAGCTCAGGAATCGGGTCAATGAAACGGTTCACCTCGCGATCTACACGCAAGGCGAGGTCGTGGAGTTGGCCAAGGTGTCTGGGGGGCGGGCCACCTCGGTTGCTGGCCGGCCCGGCGCCCGCTACCCGGCCTACTGCACGGCGCTCGGAAAGGTCCTCCTCGCCCACCTGCCCCCCGAGGAATTCGCCAATTTTCTGGACCAGCGACGGCTGGTCCACCACACATCCCGAACGATTACCACTCCCCACCGACTCAAACGAGAACTTCGAGCCGTCGTGAAGGAGGGGTACGCCCTCGATTGTGGGGAGATGGAGGAAGATCTGTACTGTATCGGGGTCCCCATCTGGGGGCCGGACGGGCGGGTCCGGGCAGCCCTGAGCGTGGCCATGCCCGAGATGCGGTTCGCCGCCTCCAAGGTTCCGACGTGGCTTAAACTCCTCCAAGAGGCCAGCCAGAGCATATCCAGGCAGTGGGGTTTGATGGGCGAGTGATCTTGACAGGCCCCGCGCGGGCCAGAGAGGAGGTGGGCAATGCCCTTCGTGAACATTCGAATCTACTCGGGGCATCCTCAGGACCGGAAGCGGCGCATCGCCAGCCGGATCACCGACGTGATCGCCGAGGAAACTAAGCTTCCCAAGGAGGCGGTCTGGATCGTCATCGAGGAGATCGAGCCCAAGGACTGGTTCGTCGGGGGCAGAGGAGGCGACGAGAAGAAGTAGTTATGGCACCGAGGCGGTGGATTGTGATCCTTTTCCGGAGTAAGTGAGAAACCGGGTATGGAAGGCGAGTCCATCTCAGCAGAGGGCGTCGAGATGCAAGGAGGTTCGTCATGAGGGGGATTCGAGTCTTCGGAGTCATGGGACCCTTGACCTTCCTGGTGATCGGAAGCCTATGTGCGCCAAGCCTCGCTCAGCAGAAACCGATTCGCGTCGGTTTCCCCATCATCCTCTCGGGCGGCGGCGCACTGTTCGGGCAGCCCGCGCTGACCGGCGCTCAGATGCTCGTGAAGGAGGTGAACGACAAGGGCGGCGTCCTCGGCCGGACTCTCGAGCTGGTCACGCGTGACAGCAAGGGAACCCCGGAGGAAGCCACCCGGGTGGCGCGCGAGCTGGTCCTCAAGGAGGGGGCCGACTTTCTGGTCGGCGGCCTGACTTCCGCCGAGGGGATCGCCATCTCGGCGGTGGCCAAGGAGCAAAAGGTTATCTACATCGCTGCGATCCCCAAGACAACGACCATGACTGAGCCCGGCAAGCTTCACCCGTACGTCTTCCGCGCGGCCGCCAACAGCTTCACAGAGGGGCGGAGCGGCGCGGTGTTCATGGCGAAGCTGCCCGTCACGAAGATCTACACCATCGGCCCCGACTACGAGTACGGGCAGGTCGTGACCAAGGCGTTCATGGAATGGCTCAAGAAGCTGAAGCCCGAAGCCCAGATTGTGGGGCAGGGGTGGCCGAAGCTGGGGGAGCAGGACTATACGCCGTTCATCACCACGGCCCTGGCGGCCAAGCCGGAGGCGGTATTCAGCACCCTCTGGGGCGGCCACTTCGTCACCTTCGCCAAGCAGGCGAAGCCCTACGGCTTCTTCGAGAAGGTCAAACTGGTGACGGCGGGCGAGGGGGGGTCACCCGAGACGGCGATGGCGCTGAAGGACGACCTGCCGCTGGGGATTATCAGCAACTCCTACGACGTGTTCTATTCCCACCCAGTCCCGGCCCACCGGGACTACGTCGAGCGCCTGAAGAAGTTCACCAACCAGGAGTTCGCGAACTCCTGGGCCAGCACCGGCTACATCGCGATGCAGTTCCTCGTGGAGGCCATCCGGAAGGCGGGCAGCACCGACACGGAGAAGGTCATCAAGGCACTCGAGGGCCTCACCATTGACAGCCCCATCGGCAAGCAGACCATGCGGGCCAAGGATCACCAGGCCACCCGCGGCCAATTCTGGGGGACAACGGCAAAGGTTCCCGAGTACCCCTTCCCCATCATGAGTCCGGTTCAATACATCCCGGCCGACGATCTGATGGACTGAGCGCCGCGGGCACCCCCCGGGGACCGGACATGTTCCCGGGGGGTGCGCGCGCCTGGACCGAGCCATGCTCCTGCCCGACCTCTCCTTTCTGGTCATCCAGTTTTTGAGCGGCCTGACGACCGCGATGTTTCTCTTCCTCATCGCCTCGGGCCTCTCCCTGATCTTCGGGGTCCTGCGCGTCCTGAATTTCGCGCACGGGTCGCTCTACATGCTGGGCGCCTACCTCGCCTACGGGCTCGTCGCCTGGTTCGCGACCGCCCCGGGAAAGTTCTGGGTGGCGGTCCTGGGCGCATCCATCGGCGTGGCCCTGATTGGGGGGATCGTCGAGCGGACGCTGCTCCGGCGCCTGTACGGGAGGGAGGCGGTGTACCAACTCCTGTTCACGTACGCGCTGGTTCTCATCATCAGCGATGTGGCAAAGCTTCTGTGGGGGACCGGCCAGCTCTCGGTCTCGCGACCACCCATCCTGGGGGGATCGGTGTCGCTCTTCGACCAGGTCTTCCCCAGGTACAACATCTTCGTCATCATCCTCGGGCCGGCCATCGCGCTCCTGTTCTGGTTTGTGCTCCACCGGACGCGGGCGGGACGGATCATCCGGGCTGCGGCCCTGGACCGTGAGATGCTGGGTGTCCTGGGGGTGCACGTGGATCGCCTCTACACTGCGGTCTTCATGATCGGGGCCTGGCTGGCGGGGCTCGGTGGGGCGCTGGTCACTCCTGTCGTCACCATCGTCCCCGGGATGGATGTCGAGGTTATCGTCAACGCCTTCATCGTTGTCGTGATCGGAGGCCTGGGGAGCTTCTGGGGGGCGCTCCTCGGGGCGCTCGCCTTGGGGCAGGTGATGTCCTTCGGCATCCTGATCCTTCCCCGCTTCTCCCTCGTCTTCGTTTACGTGTTGATGGCGGTCGTGTTGGTGATGCGACCCTGGGGGCTCCTGGGCAAGCCCCTCCGCGGGTAATGGCGGTCATGCAGCGTTTGCCGTGGGGTCTCTTGGCGTTGGCGGCGGCTGGGCTCCTGCCGTTCGTCGGCTCCCGCTTCTATCTCTATCTGGGGACCGACATCGCCATCATGGCCTTATTCGCCGTCAGCCTGAACCTCCTCCTGGGCTACACGGGGCTCGTGTCCTTCGGCCAAGCGGCCTACTTCGGCATCGGGGCCTATGCATGCGCCCTCTTGATGATGCAGGCATCCGTCCCCTTCATCCTCAGCCTCCTGGCGGGCGGACTCCTTGCCGGGGCCGCGGCCCTCCTGTTCGGATATTTCTGCATCCGGCTCACGCAGATCTACTTCGCCATGCTGACCTTGGCCTTTGCCCAGATTGTCTGGGCGGCGGCTTTCAAGTGGAACAGCCTCACCGGGGGCGACACCGGGCTGACCGGGGTTCCGTTCCCTGCGTTCTTGGATTCGCCCGCCCGCTTCTATTACTTCACGCTGGGCGTTGTGGGCATCTCCCTGGCGTTTCTTCGCCGAGTGGTCGGCTCCCCCTTCGGACGGATGTTGATGACGATCCGCGAGAACCCAGAAAGGGCGGAGTTCATCGGGGTACACGTCCGATGGTACGAGCTGGCGGCGTTCGTCCTCGCCGGGTTCTTCTCCGGCGTCGCGGGAGGACTGTTCGGGATATTCAACCACAGTGTCTTTCCAGATTTCAGCTACTGGACCAAATCGGCGGAAGTGCTGATCATGACCATCTTGGGGGGCATGTACACCTTCTTCGGGCCGGCCGTGGGAGCGGGGATCCTCCTGTTCCTGAACATGCTGGTCACCTCGTACACGGAGTACTGGCCACTGGTCCTCGGCGTGATTCTGGCAGCGCTCCTCTTCCTGTTCCCCGGCGGTGTGCTGGGCTTCCTGGAGGCCCACCTCCTCCGGCGCGGGCATCGGGAGCCCCGTGGTACTTGAGGTCCGGGAAGTTCGCAAGGTCTTTGACGGGTTCCTGGCGGTCGATGGGGTGAACGTGACCGTCGCCGGCGGTGACATCTGCGCCATCATCGGGCCCAACGGGGCAGGAAAGACCACACTGTTCAACTGCATTACCGGTCACCTCGTCCCCGATGGGGGCGTGATTCGATTCAAGGGACACGACATCACCGGATGGCCGGCACACGAGATTTGCCGGCAGGGGGTTGCACGGTCCTTCCAACGCATCAACATTTTCCCCCGGCTCACGGTCTTCGAGAACGTCCAGGCTGCCGTGCTGTCGCACCGCCGGCGTGGCCGCGACCTCTTCACCCCCGTGGAGCGGCTGTACCGCGAGGAGACGCTCGCCCTGCTCGAGCAGGTGGGACTCGCGGGCGAGGCGGAGGCCGTCGGCGGCACCCTCTCCTACGGCTACCAGAAGCAGCTCGAACTCGGCATCGCCCTCGCGAGCCGACCGGATCTCCTCCTGCTGGACGAGCCGACAGCCGGGATGTCGGGCCAAGAGACACGCATGACCATCGCCCTGATCGAGCGGATCGCCCGCGAGCGTAGGCTCACGCTGCTCTTCACCGAACATGACATGGACGTGGTCTTCTCCATCGCCCAGCGGATCACCGTCATGCACCAGGGCCGAATCATCGCCGAGGGCTCCCCCGACGAAGTAAGGATCGACTCCGAGGTCCGTCGGGTCTATCTGGGAAAGGCAAAATGATCCTGGAGGTGCGGGACCTCTACACGGCGTACGGCCTGAGCCAGGTCCTCTTCGGCGTGTCGCTCTCCATCGGGCAGGGGGAGGTCGTCTCCGTCTTGGGGCGCAACGGGGTGGGGAAGACCACGACCCTCCGCTCCATCATGGGCTTGGCACGCCCTTCAGCGGGGAGCATCCGGTGGAAGGGCCGGGAGACTGTCGGATTGGCGCCTTACGAGATCTCCAGGCTGGGGATCGGCCTCGTGCCCGAGGAGCGGCGGATTTTCGCAGACTTGACGGTGTGGGAGAACCTGGACGTGGCTCGGCGCCCTGCGGAGCGCGGCGAGGGATGGACGGTGGAGCGGGTCTCCGACCTCTTCCCGGCGCTCCGGGATCTCCGGAATCGCCGTGGCGGGTACCTGAGCGGCGGGGAGCAGCAGATGCTGACCATCGCCCGAACCCTCATGGGCAATCCCGATCTCCTCCTCCTCGACGAGCCGTCGGAGGGGCTGGCCCCCATCGTTGTCGAGCAGCTCAAGGAGCAGATGCTCCGCCTGAGAGGTGAAGGGATCGCCATCCTCTTGTGTGAGCAGCGCATTCAGTTCTCTCTGGGGCTCAGCTCGCGGGCGTACATCTTGGAGAAAGGGCGCGTCTGCTACCAGGGTACGCTCGAGGAGCTCGAGGCCAACGAGGAGATCGGCAGGACGTACCTGGCGGTGTAGGCCGAGACCGGCGGACCGCCTCAAGGCCAGGCACGGGATGGGAGAGAAACAAGGGGATCAGGCACTCGGCCTGTTGAGCCGTCAACCCCAACCCCCGAAAACAGAGAGGGGAAGAGGAGGGTCACAGCATGGGTACGGTGAAGATCACATGGCTGGGACATGCCTCCATCAAGGTGGAGGGCGACAGCACGGTCTTTTACTTCGACCCCTGGATCCGGGACAACCCCGCCTGCCCGCTGAAGGTCGAAGACATCTCCCGGGCGGACGTGGTCGCCGTGACCCACGGGCACGACGATCACATCGGGGATTCCATCGAGATCGTCAAGAAAACGGGAGCTTTGCTCATCTGCAGCCCAGAGATCGGGTTCTACGCCCACCGGAAGGGGATCGAGTACGACAAGAGGTCCTATCCCCTCAACGTGGGAGGGAGCTGGCGGGGCGACGGCTTCACCCTCTGCATGGTCAACGCGCTGCACACGTCCGAGATCCTCGGTGAGGAGTTCAAGAAAGACTGGACCGTGGTTGCCGGCTCCGGCAGCGTCGGGTACGTTCTGACCTTCGATGCAGGACCCTCGATCTACTACGCGGGGGATACGGGCGTCTTCGGGGACATGGCCCTCATCCGGGAATTGTACAGTCCCCATGTGGCGGTCATGCCCGTGGGTGGCAAGTACAACATGGGCTACCGGGAGGCGGCCTACGCCACCGCCCTCATCCACCCGAAGCTCTTCCTTCCCATTCACTTCGACACCTTCCCCAATCAGCGGCTTGACTTCGCCAAGCTCCTGGAGGAGGTGCGGATGCGTTCGCCCCAGGTGACCGTAGGGCGGTGGAAGCCGGGGGAGAGTGTCGAGTACGCCTGAGGCGAAATGGCGGCAGAAGATGTCCGCAAACTCCTCACGGGTGTACGCCCGGAAGGTCTCGGTCCGCACGTTGCCGAGCGAGGCGTTCTTCGGGGATGGCGACGTCAGGATTCGTGACCCCAGGCCCACTTGCCTTCGCGCTTCACCCGGATCAGGTTCACCGAGTACTGGTACCGATCAGCCCGGTAATAGCTCTCCACCAGTTCCAGGGGCCGGTCTCGGTCGGTGAACATGACTCGCTTGACGTGCATGACGGGAGAGAGGAGGGGGATGTCGAGCCTCTTTGCCACGTCGGGATCGGCGGCGGCCGCCTCGACAGTCTCGTGGGCCCGGGTGATGGGAATCTTCAGCTCCTCCTGCAGGATCCAAAGAAGGGGAACGCGATACAGCTCTTTCTCCCGGATCTGCCGCCCGATCTCCAGCGGAAGGAAGTTGATCGTGAAGGCATAGGGCGCATCATTGACGTACCGGAGCCGCTTGATGCGGACCAGCTCCGACTCCGCCGGCGCCAGCGACAGCAGCTTGCGTAGCTCATCGGATACTGGGACCTGGCTCACCTCCACGTCCTTCACGGAAACCTTCTGAACCCGATCATACAGCTCCTCTAAGAATCCCGTGAACTTCACCGCCGGCAACCCGGTGGAGGGGTGGTGGGACACGAAGCTCCCTTTGCCTTGCACCTTGACAAGCATATCCTCACGAACCAGTTCGCGCAGGGCTTCCCGGACGGTGACGCGACTCACACCCATCTCGCGGCTGAGCTCGTTTTCCGAGGGGATCTGACTTCCAGGGGCGTACTCCCCGTTGGTGATCCGCTGGCGGATGACGTGCTCAACCTGGTAGTAAAGCGGCACGACCCGATGATCTCTCTTGAGCATTATGCGCCCCTCGATTTCTGGATTCTCTCTGCTTGTTTTGTTAACTATACATTAAACATCATTGACCATCTGTCAAGGACTTTCCTGAGCGTTGGACAGGAGACCCTTTCTTCGGTCGAGATTCCGCTACCTTCATGTCGCCATCCCTGAAGCCGCACCCCAGAGCAATCTCCGCGATTCTAGGAAACTCATCTCCCGCTTATCTCCACACCGCGTCGTCCCCCGTCCGAATCGTGGTCTCCAGGAATCGCCACTGAAATTTCCATCGAGCTAACGTTATCGTGATATAGCAGGGAGCAATGGCACTAGGAGATCAGATTCCTCATCATTCGCAGCCTAGTTGTTCGTCCTGGCTGGTTGATCCTTACTAGATCAACATTCTATTTCAAATCCTGAGAATAAATAGCGTAACACATTGAAAATAAATAGCAAAATTCTCGCATATTCTATGGGATAATATTCACATACTTTTAGCTTGACACCTTTTTAAACCTTGTGTTAGCTTGTGTCCCTGTATGGTCATCAATACATTCATATCAAGCCGCTGATACCGTCCGCAGTCTTGGGCAGGATTTGGGTGGATATCTCCCGGAGATCCCCTGAGGTGGGTCCTTTGACAAGCTCAGGACGAACCCTTCGACAGGCTCTGGACAAGCTCCCAGCCCCCCGTTCCAGGCGGCTGTTTCTCGCCCGCCCGCTGACCCGCGTTTTTCCAACTTCCTATTTTGGCCCCCATGAACCCGAGGCGGCCAATCCAACCAGAAATTGGCGATTACCCAAAGGAGGACCAGTATGGAGCAAATGAGCATCAAGTCAGTCAGCAACCAGAGGAAGCCGCAGATGCACTTCAAACCGGTCAGCAATCGGAGGAAACCACAGATGAGGAATTACATGAAACTCTCGGTCCTCACATTGGCCCTCGCCGCAGCGGTGGCGCTCGGCGCAATCGCAACGCCAGCCCTGGCGCAGGTCGGCGTGATCCGCATCGGCATCACGCTGCGCATGGTGGTCGAGAATGGCCTCAAATACGGCCAGATGACCAAGGACGAGTTCGAAGCGGTCAACGCCGCGGGCGGCATCAACGGCAAGAAGGTCGAGGTCATTCTGCTCGACGACGAGTGCAAGCCAGACAAGGGCGTCGCGAACGTCAACCGCTTCATCCATCAGCACAAGGTGCACATCGTGCTTGGCTCCACGTGCAGCTCGGTGTCGCTGCCCATGGTCGATATCACGGCCAAGGAGGAGGTGCCGCAGATCATCCCGCATTCGACCAACA
>JACQVO010000275.1 GCA_016209725.1 Candidatus Methylomirabilota bacterium
AACGAGATCCAGACGAGGAGGAAGCGGGCCAGTTCGTCCGACCAGAAGATCGAATAACTGAAGACGAAGCGGCCGGCGATCTGGACGCCCACCAGGAGGGCCATAGCCGCCAGGAACCCGGCCATGACCCCCTCGGCCAGGCGGTTCGCCCCGCGGCTGAAGGCGTCAAGGATCGCGCCGACCGTGCGACGCTGTCCGGACACGGGGGACGCTTCCTACTTCGTGTTGACGATGCGCTGGACGAGATCCTTTCCGAAGTGCCCCTGGAACTGCTCGAAGACCGGCTTCATGGCCTCACGAAAGGCCGCCCGGTCCGGGTTCTCGATGACGGTCATTCCCTTGGCTCGGAGTTCGCCGATCTGCTTCTGCTCCTGCTCGCGGATCAGGCCGCGCTGGTAGCTCGCCACCTCCATGGCGGTGTCGAACATGACCTGCTGGATGTCGGGCGGCAGCCGCTCCCAGGTCTTCTTGCTCAGGAGCACCGGTGCCGGCGAATAGACGTGGCCGGTCAGGGACATGTACCTCTGCACTTCGTTCAGTTTGAAGGTATAGATGATGGGGATGGGGTTCTCCTGGGCGTCCAGGAGCCCCTGCTGCAGGGACGTGAAGACCTCTCCCCATGCCATGGGTGTGGCATCCGACCCAAGCCGGCGGAACGCCGCCTGGTGGACCTTGTTCTCCATGACGCGGATCTTCAATCCCTTCATGTCGCCTGGCTGCTGGACCGGTCTCTTGGCGGTCGTGATGTGCCGGAACCCATTTTCCCAGTAGGCCAGCCCCTTGATCCCGACTGCGTCGAACTTGTTCAGCAGGCTCCGCCCGATCTCCCCGTCCAGGACCTTGTAGGCGTGGTCGGCGTCCCGGAAGAGAAACGGGAGATCCACGACGTTCATCTCGGGCACGAATCCCCCGAGGGGACCGGTCGAGGTCACGGTCAGGTGGATCGTCCCAAGTTGCAGCCCCTCCACGACCTGACGCTCGTCGCCGAGCTGCCGCGAGTGGTGGATCTGGATGGCCACCCGGCCGTTGGTCCGCTGCTTCACCAAGTCCGCATAGCGAACCATCCCCAGAGTGTACGGGTGATCAGGAGGCGGCGTATGGGCCTCGACCAGATCGAACTCCGCCACGCGAATGTCCGCCGTCAGACCCATCCCCGGGATCAACGCCAAGGCACAGCCCAGGAGCCCCACCAGTGACACCGCGAATCGCTTCATGGCACTTCCCCCCTGGTGTCGGTGTCTCGCCCGCGGCGGGATCACCGCACCTCCCGGTGATGTTTCCAGCCAGCCTGCACCCCGGTGTCGTGCCCTGGCAAACATGGCCCGAACCGCCACCGGATCTCGCCCTACCTGTGGTTCCCAAAATCACATCTGGAAGCCGATTGGCTACTCGAATCGCGGCGTCACCGTAGCCCATCCACGCAGGGCCATGTGATCCATGTCCATCTGCATCCATCGTCTCGCCTGAGGTCTTCGCGTGAGCCTCAGACGAACGCTTCGACACAGGCTGCGGTTGCAGTGGTCTGAGGCTCAGGCTAGTCCACGAACGTACAGCCGCGCTCTGCCAGCGTCTTGGCGACCCACTCGGGGATCAGCCTGCCGGCCTGGATGTTGGCGATGGTCTGGCGCTCCTTCTCCACGACCTTGGCCACGCCCTTGACGACCTCGTCACACTCCTCGCGCGGGATCACCACCACCCCATCTCCGTCCCCCACCACGATGTCGCCGGGCCGAACCGTCACGCCGCCGCACGTCACGGTGAAGTTGACCTCCCCCTCTCCGTCCTTGAATGGGCTGTTGGGGGTGGCCCCGTGGGCGAACACGGGCAGGCCGACCTGGCGGATCCCGTCCACGTCCCGCACCATCCCATCGGTCACCATGGCGGCCGCCCCTTTGGCCTTGGCGATCATGCTGGTCAGGTCCCCCCAGGTCGCCGCGCCCTGGAAATTGCTGGTGGCAATCACGAGCACATCGCCCGGCTGGGCCAGCTCCAGGGCCTTGTAGATCACTAGGTTGTCGCAGGCGCGGATGCGCACCGTCAGGGCAGAGCCGGCGAATTTCATCCCCGGACTGACGGGCTTCACGCCAGGCTCCATGGCGCCGAACCGGCCCATGGCATCCACAATGTTGCCGGTGGGGTACTGGGCGAACTGCTCCACCAGAGACTCCGGCGCCCGCTCGATCTTCGTCTTCACCCGGAACCCGATTCCGGCCATGCGCGTCTCCTTTCTCTGCACAGAGTTTCCCGGCATACCAGGCGGGACCCCGCCAGGGGTTCCACCCGGCGACCCAAGCGATTCATTCCAAATATTTCACCGCCAAGTCCGAACCGCACTCCTCGGAATCAGGGAAAGTGCGGCGGAGCCCGAAGGTCGAAGCGGAATGCGAGAGGGGCCTGGTCGCTCCGGAACGGACAGACCCGGTTGCCAAGGACGGAGGGGTAACGCTCACTTGCTGGAGAGAAAATCGAGCGCCGCCGCTACCCCGCCCCGGCTGGAGGGCACGCCGGCGATGGCCAGGCCCATCTCGACTCCGCTCAGAGTCCCGGCCAGCATCAGGTCATTGAAGTCCCCCAGATGGCCGATGCGGAAAGCCCTGCCCTTCAGCTTTCCCAGGCCCGTGCCGAGGGAGAGGTCGAAGCGCTCCAGGATCACTTTTCGCAGGGCGTCGGCGTCGTGGCCGTCGGGCATCATCACCGCCGTGAGGGAGCTGCTGTACTCCGCCGGGTTCTGGCAGACCAGGTCGAGCCCCCAGGCCTGCACGGCGCGGCGGGTGGCCTCGGCGTGCCGGTCGTGGCGGGCAAAGACGTTCTCCAGCCCCTCCTCGACCAACATCCGGATGGCTTCCCGCAGGCCATACAGGAGATTTGTCGCCGGGGTGTAGGGGAAGAAGCCGGCCTTGCTGTCCTTGATCATCGGCTCCCAGTCCCAGTACGATCGTCCCAGCCGGGCCGACGTGGATGCGGCCAGGGCCTTTTCGCTCACGGCATTGAGGCCGAGGCCGGGGGGCAGCATGAGGCCCTTCTGGGAACAGCCCACCGTCACGTCCACGCCCCATTCGTCATGGCGATAATCAATGGAGGCCAGCGACGAGATGGTATCCACCATCAGGAGCGCCGGGTGCCCGGTGCGGTCCACGCCTATGCGCACCTCCGCCACCCGACTGGTCACGCCGGTCGAAGTCTCGTTGTGGACCATCGCCACGGCTTTGATGGCGCGTCCCTTGTCCTCGGCGAGCTTGGCCTCGACGATCTCCGGGTCCACGCCGTGGCGCCAATCGCCGGGGACGAAGTCCACCGCGAGACCCAGGCGTGCCGCCATGTTCTTCCACAGGGTGGCGAAGTGGCCGGTCTCGAACATCAGAACCTTGTCCCCCGGCGAGAGCGTGTTCACCAGGGCGGCTTCCCACGCCCCCGTTCCGGACGAGGGATAGATCACCACCGCTCCCGAGGTCTTGAGCACTTTCTGAAGTCCTTCGATCACCTCCCGCGCCATGCGCCCGAACTCGGGCCCGCGGTGGTCAATCGTCGGCCGGGACATCGCCCGCAGGATCCGGTCCGGCACGTTCGTCGGTCCCGGAATCTGCAGGAAGTGGCGCCCAGTCTTCGTACCCATCGGAGACCTCCCTGTGCTCTGCCGCGGCTCGATACTCCATGCGGGGGGGGAAGGAAACGCCAACCCATCTCGCCGGATGAGCTGGCGTCCTTCACCCCCTTCTGCCGCGTGAGGAATCTGTGTGGTCGCTAGCGGGCCGCGCCGGTCATCTTGGCCGGCTCCTCGACCGGAAGATCCACGACCGGATCCCGCTCGATGATCTTGTCCAGGGCAACGCCCATGGCGGCGTCGGTCTCCCGCTCTACGCGGACCTCCACCAGCGCGGGCACGCGCTGGCGGTTCGACTCCTGC
>JACQVO010000284.1 GCA_016209725.1 Candidatus Methylomirabilota bacterium
TCCAGGCTGACCTTGGTGAAGTTATTGTCGGCATCCAGGATTCCGCCGGCGTACTCGAAGACCGCCCGGGCGCGCAGGCCCCGGGTGGGTTCCGTGTAGGAATCCCGCGTATCGCGAACCAGGGCAAAGGTCAGGGAGCTGGTGTTGGACACCCCTCCCGACTCCTCCGCCTGTCGCTTCACGAGGAAGGGCGCCGTGTCTTCGACGTCCGTGATATGCACCCGCTGGTAGGTATACGTCACGGACCCGAAAATGTCCTCCACCAACGTGTGCCCCACGCGGAGCGACCCCCCCAGGGTGTCTTGGTTGAAGCCCTGGGTCTCCCGGAATCGCGTGTCGTTCTTGAAGCCCTGGATCTCCATGAGAAAATCCGTATCCAGGAAGTGCGGGTCACTGTACAGCACGTTGAAACGATTGGCCTTCTTCCCGATCTGCCCGGCCAGGGAAGCCCGCTTCCCGTAGCCGAAGAGATTGCCTTGGGAGATGCTGGCCACCGCAATGGGGCCATCCACGGAGCTGAAACCGCCGCCGATGGTAAAGGCGCCGGTCGGCTTCTCCTTCACGTCCACCGTCAAGTCCACCCGGTCCTCGGCGCCGGCCCGCTTCGTGTCCACCTTCACGTCCTCGAAGTAGCCGAGGTTCTGCAGGTTGCGCCGGCTCCGTTGTAACAGCCCGCTGCTGAACACATCCCCTTCCACCATGCGAAGTTCCCGTCGGATCACCTTGTCCCGCGTGCGGACGTTGCCGGTGATCTCGATCCGGCTGATGTAGGCTTGCCGGCCTTCCACGATCTCCAGGGAGACGTTCACCAGATTCTCGGGCCGCCGGATGTCGGTGACCGGCGCCACGTCGGCGAACAGATACCCCCGCTCCGCATAGCGGTCGGTGACGGCCACCACGTCGCCCTGCAGGGTCTCCCGGCTGAAGATCCCTCCCGCCCGGGTCTTGATCAGCCCCCGGACCTCGGCCTCCGGGAGCAGGCTGTTGCCCTTGATGGCGAGGTTGCCGATCCGGTACTGGGGGCCCTCCTGCACCCGGATGATGATCCGCAGCTTCTTTCGCTCCGCGTCGAGCTGCACCTCCGGCTCATCCACGGCGATATCCAGAAACCCGTTGTCCAGATAGTAGGCCCGGATCCGGTCCAGGTCGCGGCGCAACTCCTCCCGCTTCAACGTCCCCCCGAAGAAGAACAGATACAGCTCCGAGGTCTGGAGCCGGCTCTTGATCTCCTTCTCCTTGAGGGCCTGGTTGCCGACGATCCGGATCTCGCCGACATCGAACTTGTCCCCCTCCACGATGGTGAAGGTGATGGCCACCTCCTGGGGAGAGATGCGCTCTTCGTGCCCGTCCACCCGGGCCTGGTAGTAGCCCTCCTCCTCGTAAAACAGGCGGATCTTCTCGGCGTTCTTGCCCAGGGCGCCGGGGGGGATGATGGCGCCCTCCACCAGGTCGATTTTGGCCTTGATCTTGTCCGCGGCCAGCTTCCGGTTCCCCACGATCTTGATGCTCTGGATGCTGGGTTTCTCGTGGAGGATGAAGGCCAGTTTGAGGCCTCCCTCGAAGATGTCCGCCTGGACCACGATGTCCTCGAAGAAGCCCAGGCTGTAGAGCGCCTTGATGTCCTCGCGCACCACCTCAGGCGAGTAGGAATCCCCGACACGGCTCTTGAGCTTGAAGCGGACGGTGGCCTCTTCGACCTTGCGGGCCCCGACAACATCAATCTGGGTGATGAAGGGCTGGTCCTGCGCCCCGGCCCCCCGGGGTGGAGCGAGGAGAAGGAGACATGTGCAGGCGAGGACGGGCAGCCGAACGCGTCGCAGCGACGTCACGAGTTCTCGCTGTGGGGAACGAGCGGTCTAGGCCAGGGCGGCGCACGCGATCATCCGCTGGTGTACGTCGGCGGACCTTATCACCATCCTTCACAAAAGCCAAGCAGAAATTGCCCGGGGGGGACAACTCCTGCGGGAAGGAGCCCACGGGGGGAGAAGGCTCAGGACGGGGCCTCGACCGGCTCGGCCACCTCAAAGTGCAGGGAGGGCCCCTCGCCCTTTCGGATCCGGATGGTCCCGCCCTCGCCGAACCGGCCCTTCAGGACCTCCTCGGCCAGGGCATCCTCCACGTAGCGCTGGATGGCCCGGCGGAGCGGGCGGGCACCGTAGTTGGGGTCGAAGCCCTGCTCGATCAGGAACTCCTTGGCCTCCCCCTCGACCTGGAGGCTCATCTGCTTCTCCTTGAGCTGCTGCTCCAGCCGGTGCAGCATCAGGTCCACGATCTGCCGCATGTGGTCCTTGGTGAGGGGGTGGAAGACGATCATCTCGTCGATGCGGTTCAGCATCTCCGGATTGAACGCGCGCTTCAGCTCGCTGGTGACCGTCTCCTTCATCTTCTCATAGGAGTGGGTTTCGTCCCCGGCCTTGGCGAATCCCATGTTGGTGTGCAGCGTGAACTGGCGCGTGCCGAGGTTGGAGGTCATGATCAGGATGGTGTTCCGGAAGTCCACCGCCCGCCCATAATTGTCGGTCAGGCGGCCGTCCTCCAGGATCTGCAGCAGCAGGTTGAAGACCTCCGGGTGCGCCTTCTCGATTTCATCCAGCAGGACCAGGGAGAAGGGGCGCCGCCGGACCTTCTCGGTGAGCTGGCCGGAGTCGTCGTAGCCGATGTAGCCGGGAGGGGCGCCGATGAGCCGGGAGATGGAGAAGCGCTCCATGTACTCCGACATGTCCACCCGGACCAGGGCGTCCTCGGTCCCGAAGAGGAACTCCGCCAACGCCTTGGCCAGCTCGGTCTTGCCCACGCCGGTGGGTCCCAGGAAGATGAAGGATCCGACCGGACGGTTGGGGTTCTTCACCCCGGCCCGCGACCGGCGGATGGCGCGCGCCACGGCCGTGATGGCCTCCTCCTGCCCCACCACCCGCTTGGCCAGCTCCGCCTCGATGCGCAAGAGCTTGGTCGATTCCGCCTCCTCCAGTTGCTGGAGGGGGATCCCGGTCCACTTGGCCACCACGTAGGCGATGTCCTCCTCGCCGACCATCGTCTTGGCCTTGGCGCGCTGCTCCTTCCAGCCCGTCTTCCGCTCCTCCAGCTCGGCCCGCAGCTTCCGCTCCGCGTCGCGGAGTCGCGCCGCCACCTCGAAGGCCTGGGTCCGGATGGCGTCTTCTTTCTGGGCGCGGAGCCGCTCGACCTCGTTCTCCATCTCGCGGAGCTCGGGGGGGAGCACCATCCCCTTCAACCGCGCCCGAGCCCCCGCCTCGTCGATCACGTCGATGGCCTTGTCGGGCAGGAAGCGGTCGGCGATGTATCGCTGGCTGAGCCGCGCCGCCGCCACCACGGCCTCGTCGGTGATGATGGCCTGGTGGTGCGTCTCGTAGCGGTCCTTGATCTCCCGCAGGATCAGGATCGTCTCCTCGACGCTGGGCGGTCCGACGTGGATGGCCTGGAATCGCCGCTCCAGGGCGCGGTCCTTCTCGATGTACTTCCGGTACTCATCCATGGTGGTGGCGCCGATGCACTGGAGCTCCCCGCGGGCCAGGGCGGGCTTCAGCATGTTGCTGGCGTCGATGGCCCCCTCGGCGGCACCCGCCCCCACCAGGGTGTGCAGCTCATCGATGAACAGGATGATGCTGCCGGCCTGCTGGATCTCTTTCACCACGGCCTTCAGCCGCTCCTCGAACTGGCCGCGGTATTTCGTCCCGGCCACCATGCCGGCCAGATCCAACTGCACCACGCGCTTGCGGAGCAGGATCTCGGGCACGCTGCTGGCCACGATCTGGAGGGCCAACCCCTCCACGATGGCCGTCTTGCCCACGCCCGCCTCGCCGATCAACACCGGGTTGTTCTTCTTGCGGCGGCTCAGCACCTGGATCACCCGCTCGATCTCGGATTCCCGCCCGATGACCGGGTCCAGCTTGTCCTGGCGGGCCAGGGACGTCAGGTCCACGCCGAACTCGTCCAGGGCCGGGGTCCGGGTGGCGGAGGTCTGCTTGGAGGCCTGCTCGCCCAAGAGCTCCTGGGCCTGGGCCTTGGCGGCCGCCACGCTGACCCCGAAGTCGCGCAGGACCAGCGAGGCGATCCCCTCCCCTTCCCGGATCAGCCCGAGCAGCAGGTGCTCCGTGCCGATGTAGTTGTGCCCCAGGGAGCGGGCCTCGGAGATGGCGTATTCCAGGACCTTCTTGGCTTGCGGGGTGAAGGGGATCTCCCCGGCCGGCGAGAACTCCGTCCCGACGGCGACGATCTTCTCGATCTCGGCCTTGAGGGCCGAGATATTCACGTTCAGCTTCTTCAGGATGGCGACGGCCAGGCCGTCCCCCTCGCGGATCAGGCCGAGCAGCAGGTGCTCCGTGCCGACGAAATTATGGCCCAGGCGTATGGCCTCCTCGCGGGCCAGGATAATCACCTTGCGGGCACGTTCGGTGAATCGCTCAAACATGGGTAGCTCCTCGTGGCCTCCTTCGCCTCTCCGCTGCCCCGGGCGTCGCGCGCTCCGGAGCCGGCGACGTTCACACCGCCGGGATTATACCCGACGAGCCTGGTGACTGGAAGGGGCAAATTTTCCGCGCCCTCAGCCGTCCGCCATCCGCCGGCAGGCGCGAACACCGCTGACGCCCCACGACCGGTGCCAGGGGACTTGCCAGTCGTGAAGGGACCCCCTCTCTCCACTCATCCGCGAGCCGAGGGCCGAGCGCCGACGGCTCGAGGCTACTCCACCACCCGTCCATCCAGCATCCGCACGATGCGATCCGTCCGGGCGGCCAGCGCCTCGTTGTGGGTGACGATGACGCTGGTAAGGCGCCGCTCGCGATTGGTCTGCCGGAGCAGCTCAAAGACCTCCTCTCCGGTCTTACTGTCCAGGTTGCCCGTCGGCTCGTCAGCCAGGAGCACCGCCGGCTCGCCGACGAGGGCGCGGGCCATGGCGACCCGCTGCTGCTCGCCGCCCGACAGCTCCCCGGGCCGATGCCGCAGCCGTTCCCCCAGCCCCACCTGGGCCAGGAGGCGCTGCGCCCGCTCCAGGGCCTCCGCGACCGGACGGCGCCGGATGAGCAGGGGCAGCATGACGTTCTCCAGCGCCGTGAACTCGGGAAGCAGGTGGTGAAACTGGAAGACGAAGCCCACTTGACGATTGCGGAACTCCGCCAGGGCCGAATCGTGGAGCCTCGCCAGCGCCGTCTCGCCGTAGCGGATTTCCCCGCTGGTCGGTCGCTCCAGCGCTCCCAGCAGGTGCAGCAGCGTGCTCTTCCCCACCCCGGAGGGCCCGACGATCGCCACCAGCTCCCCGGGGGCGATGCGCAGGCTGATCCCCTTGAGCACCTCCACCCGCTCGCCGTCGCGGGGAAAACTCTTGGTGACGTCCTGGACCCAGATCTCGACGCTCATCGCTCAATTGCGGATTGCGGAATGCGGCATGCGGAATGATGGGTCACCATCGCAGCCCTCGGTCCCACTGACTTCGGCTGACGGCTTCGCCATTCCGCATTCCGAAATCTGCATTCCGCATTCGGTTCATTCGTATCTGATGGCCACGACGGGATCCACCCGCGCCGCCTGCCGTGATGGCAGGATCGTCGCCAGGAAGCTGATGGCGAAGGCCGTGAGGGTGATGGCCAGCACATCCGGCCAGAGAATGCGGGCCGGCAGCTTGTCCAGCAGGTACACCTCCTGGGGGAAGGCCTTGAATCCGAAGACCCACTCCACCGCCGCCACGATCGGATCCAGATTCCCCGCGATGGTCAGGCCCGCCAGGAGTCCCAGGAGCGTCCCCGCGGCCCCGATGATCATCCCCTGAACGATGAACACGGTCATGAGACTCCGTCCGGTGGCCCCCATGGATTTCAGGACGGCGATCTCCTTCCGCTTCTGCATGACCAGCATGATCAGGGTGCTGATGATTCCGAAGGCCGCCACCAGGACGATCATGGTCAGGATGACGAACATCACGATCCGCTCCACCCGGAGGGCCGAGAAGAAGTTTCGATTCAGCTCCATCCAGGTCCGGGTGAAGTACGGGAACTGGAGACGAGCCCGGATGGCCTCGGCGACCCGCCCCGCCTGGTAGATGTCCCGCACCCGGACCTCCATGCCGGTGACGGTCGGCCCCATCCGGAAAAGCTGCTGGGCGGTGGGAATGGCGATCATGGCCAGCTTCGAATCGAACTCGGCGAAGCCGACCTGGAAGACCCCCGCCACCGTGAACCGGCGCATGCGGGGCATCACGCCGAGGGGGGAGAGGTCCCCGCCCAGGGGGAGGAGGACGTCCACGGGACTCCCCACGCTCACCCCCAGGCCGCCGGCCAGGTGGGAGCCGAGGACGATCCCGTCCGGGGGGAAGACGGGTCGGCCGCTGTTCATGGCGGCCGTGAGATCGGCCCCGGCGCTCTTGAGCGTCCTCCGAAACTCGGTGGTCTCCACCGCCGAGGCCAGGTCAATCCCCCGCAGGACCGTGCCCGCGGTCCTCCCCGCGGCCGTCAGCAGGACCTCGTGATAGGTGAAGGGGGACGCCGCCACGACGCCCGCGACCCCCCGGACCGCCGCCAGGGTCGCACCCGGCTCCTCGATGCCCCGCTCCCCATAGCGCAGGACCCAGATGTGCGCATTCGTCCCCAGGATCTTGTTGCGCAGGTCGAACTCGAACCCGCTCATCACCGCCATGACCACGATGAGGGCCATGACGCCGACGGCCACGCCGGCCGTGGAGATGAAGGTGATGGCGGAGAGGGAACGCTGGCGCCGCTTGGCCTTCAGATAGCGGAGGCTGATGAAGACCTCATAGGGGAGGGACCAGGCCATGTGTCACCTTGAAAATATCGAATGTCGAACGCCGAATGGTGAATATCGAAGGCATCGAGCAGGAAGCAACCCCCCGCTCGGGTTCGTGTTCATCATTCGAGATTCGGGTACCCTATGGGTGTTCGATATTCGACTTTCGTTTCACTCATCAGAAGCTCGGGCCTCGGGCCGCAGCAGCGGGAACAGGATGACGTCGCGGATGGAGGGGGCATCGGTGAGCAGCATGACCAGGCGGTCGATGCCGATCCCCTCACCGGCCGTGGGGGGCAGCCCATACTCGAGCGCCCGCAGAAAGTCCTCGTCCATGGAGTGGGCTTCCTCATCCCCGGCCGCCCGCGCCCGCGCCTGGGCCTCCAGCCGGCATCGCTGCTCCCGGGGATCGTTGAGCTCGGTGTAGGCGTTGGCAACCTCCAGACCCGCGATGTAGAGTTCGAAGCGCTGGGCGTAGCGGGGATCCTCCGTGCGTGCCTTCGCCAACGGGGAGAGTTCAGCGGGGAAATCGGTGACGAACGTGGGCTGAACGAGCTGCTCCTCGACGCGGGCCTCGAACAGCTCGACCAGGAGCTTGGCCCACCCCCACGCCGGCTTGACCGCCATGCCGCTCGCTTCGGCCACGGCCCGGAGCCCAGCCTCGCTGCGGACCGCCTCAGGGTCGAGGCCCCCGAACTTCATCAGGGCTTCCTCCAGGGACAGCCGCGGCCACGGCGGCGCAAAGCAGATCTGGCGCCCCTGATAGGTGACGGTGTCGCTGCCGCATACTGTCCGGACGATGTGGGCCAGGAGTTCCTCGGTCAGGGCCATCAGGTCCCGGTAGTCGGCGTACGCCTGGTAGAACTCCAGCATGGTGAACTCGGGATTGTGCTGGGTGGACAACCCCTCGTTCCGGAAGTTCCGATTGATCTCGTACACCCGCTCCAGCCCACCCACCACGCACCGCTTGAGATGGAGCTCCGGGGCGATGCGCAGGTACAGGCTGAGGTCCAAAGCGTTGTGGTAAGTCACGAAGGGCCGGGCCGCGGCGCCCCCGGGGATGGGGTGCATCATGGGCGTCTCGACTTCGAGGAAGCCGCGGGCGTCGAAGAACCGGCGGATCTCGGCGACGATGCGTGCCCGCCGCCGGAACAGCTCGGCCACGGGCGGATTGGCGATGAGATCCACGTAGCGCTGGCGGTAACGCGCCTCGACGTCGCTCAGCCCATGCCACTTGTCCGGCAAGGGCCGCAGCGACTTCGCCAGGAGGGTCAGGTCCTCCACCTGGACCGTCAACTCGCCCGTCTTGGTCCGGAAGAGCCGCCCGCCAACGCCCAGAAAGTCGCCGACATCGATGCGCCGGAACACCTGATACGCGGATTCCCCCACCGCGTCCTGGCGGACGTAGATCTGGAGCTTGCCGGTCTGATCCTTGAGGTGGGCGAAGGAGGCCTTTCCGTGCCCGCGCAGCGACAGGACCCGGCCGCCCAGCGCCACGGGTTCGGACGCCGCCAGCGTGGCGTCGTCGGCCGCCGCATAGCGGCTCACCAGATCGCCTGCATGATGAGTGACGGGAAAGGTGCTGGGGTAGGGATCGATGCCGTCGCGACTGAGGTCCTCAAGCTTCTTCAGACGCTCGCGGATGAAGGCATTCGCCTCGTCCACACATCCTCCGGGGGGGTTGGTGGAAGGTCGCAGGAAGTGGGAGGATTATAGGGGTGGGCTGGGGGGAGTGTCAAGCAACCGCGGGCTCCGGGGCTCCGTGTGCCCCGTCGGGCCCGGGGACACGCCCGCGCAGTGTCGATCCGGCAGGCCTGTTCACCCGTCCCGGGGGCACGTCGCCCTCCAAGACGCATCAAGGCGCTTTTGGCCTTGACCCATGTGGCCCATCCTTGGTAGCGTCTTGCGGGATGCTGATCGTGGACCAAGTGCGAAACGACCTGCAGGTCTGATGGATGTCCAGCGGATGGAAGGAGGGACTCATGATGAGACGGATGGGGCTATGCGTGGGACTGTTGCTGGTCCTGGCAGCGGCGCTCCCCGCGTGGGTGGATGCCGGAGGGATCGAGCGGGTCAAGAAGGCGGGCGTGCTGAAGGTGGGAAGCGACATCACCTACCCGCCCTTCGAGGTCATGGCGGCCGGGAAGCCGGTCGGCTTCGATGTGGACATGGCCCGGGAGATCGCCAAGGCGCTGGGGGTGAAGCTGGAGTACACCAACACCGCCTGGGATGGGATCTTCGCCGCCCTGAAGGCCGGGAAGTTCGACATGTTGCTTTCCGGCATCTCCATCACCGAGGAGCGGATCAAGTCCTTCGACCTGGCTTTCTCCGACCCCTACCTCCATTCCGGTCAGGGGGTGGCCGTGCGGGTGGGGGACACGCGGGTCAAGACGGCCGCCGACCACAAGGGCAAGGTGGTGGGCGTCCAGATCAACA
>JACQVO010000039.1 GCA_016209725.1 Candidatus Methylomirabilota bacterium
CACGACGAAGCCCGGATTCCGCACCCTTCGACAGGCCTGTCCTGAGCGACCGTTCGTCCTTCGACAGGCTCAGGACGAACGAAGCCGAAGGGCTCAGGGTGAACGGCAGTGTAAAGGGACTTGGGATTCACCACACTAAATTCGCAGCTCCCCACCTTCCAGGACTGCGCGACCGTCCAGCTTCAGCGTCGGGCGGTACATCATGCCGTCGAAGTGGCAGGCGGCCTTCGTCGTGCCGCCGAGATTGGCGCTGGTCCCGATGCCGATATGCACGGTCCCGAAAGCTCCGTGGTCCTGGGCCCAGACACCGGTGAGCATATAGATTGCGGGGTTGAGGCCGATCGCGAGCTGCGCGATGTTGTATACCGAGGCATCGCCCATCTCCGCCCACACGCTCCGGATCATGTTGGCCTCGGGTCCGCCCTCGACCTTGACAATGTTGCCTTTCTGCACGGTGCAGATGACCGGTTCGTGCAGCCGCCCTGCGCGAAGGTTTGGGATGCTCCCATCGAAGACGATCACGCCCTCCGCCGTGCCATCCACGGGGGAGATGTTGGCCTCGATATTGGGAAAGGCCGAGAATTTCCCGGGCCGATCCAGGATACAGTCATGCGCGTTCCCGGAGCGCCCGCTGAGATCGAAGGTGCAGTCGGTCCCGCCGGGCGTGGTCAGCTTTGCCCGGGAGGCGGCGGTCAACAGGTCGCCCATCTTGCGCACGGTGGGTGACGCCGCCTCGAAGTCCGCCTCGGCGCCGCCCCGCACAAGCTGGTCCGGGGTGGTGGCCGGCAGCGACAGGACCCGGGTCCCGTGCTTGAGCGCGGAGCGGACCGCCGTCGAGTGGCTGATGGAGTAGCTCACGGGCACGAGCGCGACATCGGCGGCCACCAGGGCCGCGGCCACGATGGCCGGCGGCTCCTCCCCATCCACGGCGACCGGCGTCATCATGGTGGTCACCACTTCGGGGGTGATCTCCAGCGCGGCCGTCGCCAGTGCCTCGGCGACCACGGCCGTGTCCGTATCGGCCGCGATCAGGACCTTCTCCCCTGCCCTGACCCGCGCCAGGACACGCACAACCTTCCGCGCGCCTCCGATGATCCCTGCAATCTGCATGAACGGTCCCTCCTGTCTGTGGCACTGCGATGGATCGAACGGTCGAGACTGGCCGAGGCGCGCGATGGGCACGCGGGGACCCTCACGCCCCCGCAGCCCGGATCCCCTTCGCACGCCTCAGGGTCGCGCCTCTTTCCCCGGCGTCCGGGTGGACTCCCACACGGCGCGAAAGACGGGGCTGAAGAGCGACACCAGGGCGCCGATCGTCAATACTGCTGCGATCGGCCGGGTGAAGAAAATGGACAGATCCCCATGCGAGATGGTCAGGGATTGCCGGAGCGAGCGTTCCAGCAGGGGCCCCAGCACCAGCGCCAGCACCGCCGGCGCCGGTGGAAAGTCCAGTTTTCGCATGAGATAGCCGACGATGCCGAACCCGAACATGACCCACATGTCGAAGATGTTGTTCTCCGTCGCGAACACCCCCACGGCGGAGATCGTGATGATGAGCGGCATCAAGATCCGGTAGGGGACGCGCAACATGCTGGCGAAGAGCCCGACCAGTGGCAGGTTCAGAATGAGCAGCATGACGTTCCCGATATACATGCTCGCGATCACGCCCCAGACAAAATCGGGGCTGCTCTGGAAGAGCAGGGGGCCCGGTCGCAGTCCATGAATGAGTAGGGCCCCCAGGAGCACGGCCGTCGTCCCGGAGCCGGGGATGCCCAGGGTCAGCAAGGGCACCATGGCTCCGCCGGCGGCCGCGTTGTTGGCTCCCTCGGGCGCAGCCACGCCCTCGATGATTCCCGTGCCGAATTTCTCCGGATGCTTGCTCAGTTTCTTCTCCGTAGCGTAGGAGAGGAAGGAGGCGATGGTCGCACCCGCCCCGGGCAGGACCCCGACGAAAAACCCCAGGATGGCGCTTCGGCCGATCGGCCCGAGGCAATCCCTCCAATCCTGGCGGTTTGGGAACAGGGTCCGAAGCTTCAGCTCGGTTTTCACGAACACCTGCTTCAGCGGTTCCTCAAGGTTCACCAGCACCTCGGCCACGGCGAAGAGTCCCACCGCCACCCCGATGAAGCCGAAGCCATCCAGCAGGTAGATGTTGCCGAAGGTGAAGCGCTCCTCGCCGCTCACGGCATCGATTCCCACGCAGGCCAGGATCAGGCCAAAGACGCCGCTCACGATCCCCTTGAGCATGGATTCCCCGGAGAGGCTGGTGACAAGCGTCAATCCCATGAAGGTCAGGGCGAAGTACTCCGGCGGCCCGAAGGACAGGGCGTAGTCGGCCAGGGGGGAAGCGATGAGGGTGAGCATGATGACGGCGAATGTGCCGGCGATGAACGACGAGCAGGCGGCCATGCCCAGGGCGGGACCGGCGCGCCCCTGCCTGGCCATCTGGTAGCCGTCCAGGGTGGTCATCACCGAGGCGGATTCGCCCGGCACGTTGATGAGAATGGATGTGGTGGAGCCGCCGTACATCGCCCCGTAATACACGCCGGCCATGGTGATGATGGCCGTGGTGGCATGCATCCCGAAGGTGATGGGGATGAGGATCGCCACCCCGGTGACCGGCCCGATGCCCGGCAGCACGCCGATCAGGGTGCCGATCGTCACCCCGACGAAGCAGAAAAAGAGATTCTGAACCGAGAGGGCCACCTGAAAGCCCAGGAGGATATGCTGGAACACGTCCAAGAATGTCCCTCGCCGGCACAGCGTCGCGGGTTCACCCATCGGACGTCACCGCAGTGACGTCAGCCCCCCATCGGCGCTGAGACCCGATGGAACACGATCCCTCTCGGCAGGCTAGAAGCCGAACATGTTTCTGGGCAGGCTCACGCCCAGCAGGTGCCCGAACACGAAATACAGGCCGACCGAATTCAGGACGGCGACCAGGATGGTCGTCCGCCACTCCTCCCGCTCCACGACACCCAGCAGGTAGGCGGTCAGCAGCCCGGTCCCGACGAGGAAGCCCAGCGTCTCGAGCAGGAGGATATACAGGGCCAGGCCGGCGACGGCTTCCCCCACCGCCACCAGGGCCTTTCCGCTCGGGAACGCCGGTTTCTCCACGGGGGTCGCCGGCCGCCGGAAGGCCTGGACGATCAGCAGGACCGAGAGAATGGCCATGAGCGCGCCGAGCCAGAAGGGGAGGAATCCCGCCCCCGGTCCGAAGGTCGCACTTGGCGGCATCCGCCGGGAGGCGTCCATCAATATCAGGGAGAAGATCAGGAGGATGATGCCGGTGGTCCGATCGGCCCGTCTCATCGCGCCATCTTTCCTTCGCGACCAACTCGACCCGGCCGCAGCGGCGAACAGGCGCAGTGCCGGCTCCGCACCACGCCTGTTCCACCGCCTGGGCTACTTCAAGAGACCCATTGCCTTCAACACCTCGTGGTACCGGGCATTCTCGGCGTCCAGCCACTTGCCGAAGGTAGGCCCGTCCATCCAGGCCTCGGAGAGCATGTTCTCCTTGATGTACTTCTTGTAGATGTCCGTCTTGGTGTATTTCAGCATGGCCTGTTCCAGGACCTTGCGGGCGTCCCCGGGGATGCCGCCCGGCGCCACGAGCCCCCGGTTCTGCACGTAGATGGCGTCCAGCCCCTGCTCTTTCAATGTGGGAACATCGGGGGCTCCCACGAGCCGCTTCTCGGAGAAGACACCGAGGGTGCGGACCTTGTTGGCCTTCGACAGCTCCAGCGCCTCACCCGGATTGGCGACGGCGATGTCGATATGGCCGCCCATGAGGGCCGCATTCACCTCGCCCCCGCTGTTGAACACGACGTAGTTGAGCTGGATCTCCGCGGCCTTCTCGATGAGATAGGCGCAGATGGAGTCCGACGAGCCCAACTGGGTTCCGCCGACGGTGAGCTTCTTGGGACTCGCCTTGGCGTCGCTCACGATGTCTTTCATGGACTTGTACTTCGAGTCCGCCTTGACGATCACCATGTACTCGTCGAAGGCGAAGTTGGCGATGGGCGTGAAGTCCTTGTACTCCACCTGGGACTTCCTGAGGATGGGCGTGGTGAGGAAGCTCGTCACCGCCGTCAGGAGGAAGTACGGGTCGTTCTTCTTGCCGCCGACGTAGGCGAAGGCGATGGCGCCGCTGCCGCCCGGCTTGTTCTCCACCACGATGGGCTGGGGCAGGATCTTTTCCTTCTCGAACGCCGCCGCCAGTGTCCTGGCGAAGATGTCGCTGCCGCCCCCGGCAGAGGCGTGGACGACCAGCGTGATCGGCTTCTCGGGAAACGTGGCGGCCTGGATCCCGGCGACCACGGCCAGTCCCGGCAACACTGCCGCCAGCGTCACAGCCACCCTTCGCACGCTCGTTCTCATGACCGACCTCCTGTTGAAAGGCCAACGGGACACGACGCCCACGCAAGCAACGATGGGGGCGATTCATCGAGACTGTTTCCGAGGGGCGGGTGCCTTGACCGCCCGGGCGCGCCGCGCCGGTCCCTTCCGGGTCGCCCTGGTGCGGCGGGGCGGGGCGGCCTTCTTCCTGTGCGCGGCGCTCGTCGAGGGGGACAGGGGTGCGGTCAGCTCCCGCACGTCCCGCAGACTCTCCAGCTCTCTCACCAGCGCGATGACTCGCTCCGCCTTCTGGCGGGGCCACCGGCTGAAGGCGGCGCATTCGCGGAACTTGTCCGCCACCTCGTCGTAACTCATCGGGTTCGCCGGGCTCCCCTTGCCGAAGTCGGCTCGGCCGGAAATCGTCCGCCCTCCCTTCAGCACGATCTCGACCATCGTCGTCATCTTGTCATAGCCGGCCGCCTCGGCCTCGGGGTGCACGCCGAACTCCACCCTCTGGATCATCGCCTGCACCTCCGGCCGGTTCACGACCTCGTCGGTGAACTCGGGCAGGCCGGCCTTCCGCCTGAGGAGCAGGATGGCCATGCAGAACTCCATGCTGAACTTGGCCTGCAGCTCGGTCCGGGGCCGGTGGTGGATGAGGGCATTGGGCATGTTCTGGTTGGTGCCCACCTTCACGCCTTCGACCTGCTCCGGCCGGATGTCGTGTTGCCGGATGAGGGAGAGCATCAGGGTCATGCCGGGGTGGGTCAATGAGCCGGAGGGATGCGGCTTGATCGACACCCCGGGATTCGCGAACGTCCACGGGTTGCCCAGCTTGCCCCGGATCGCCCCCTCGTCATAGCCCCCGCCGGCGGCGCGGAAGAACCCGCGCGGCGCCTCCAGGATGTGGGGGGTGGCCGTGAAGCCGAGGGCGGCGAATGCGGCCGCCAGGACGCCGCTCTCCGCCGCGCGGCCCGCATGGAAGGGCTTCATCATCGTCCCGAAATTCTCCCGGAGTCCGGCCGACAGGCTTCCGGCGATCCCCAGGGCGACGGCCGCGACCTGGCTTCGCATCCCGCCCAGCTTGGCCAAGCCCGCCGCCGCGCCGAAGGGGCCGCAGGTCGCGGTGGAGTGGAACCCCTGCTGGTAGTGCCGTGGGTTGATGGCTTCGGCGATCTTGCACTCGACCTCCACCCCGACATGATAGGCGGTCAGCAGGTCCTTGCCCGACCGGCCTTCCTGCTCCGCCACGGCCAGCACCGCGGGCAGGGCCGGGGCTGTGGGGTGCGTGAGCAGTCCGTAGACCCGGTCCTTTGCCGCGGCCAACTGGGTATCGTCGTAGTCGTCCGCATGGACGGCGGTCCCGTTGGCGAAGGCGGCGAAGCGGGCGGGGACGCGCAGGCTGGTTCCGATGACGCTGGCCAGGCCGCTCCGAAGGAGTCCGGAGTCCTGCGGACCGGCGCACCCGAGGCCCTGGAGGTGGCGACGGACGAGTTCTCCGCTCTTCGCCACGGAGCCGGCCAGGGCCAGCCCCAGCCCGTCCAGGATGGACTTCTTTCCAAGCTGCACGACATCCTTCGGGAGATCCGGGTACTTGGTGGAGGCGATGAAATCGGCGACGTAGGCAGTGAGTGATCCGGGGTCCGCGGCAACGCTTTCTGAGCTCATCCTCTTCTCCTCGATGTGGAACTGCTCCTCGTCCCGCTCGCACGCCCCGGCCTCCCCCGCGCGGGCGCGATGCGCAGCCTGATGACCGCGCGCGCCCCCTCGATGTGGGCCCGCATCAGGCGCTCCGCCTCCGGCCCACGACCGCGCAGGATTGCCGCGGCGATCTGCCGGTGTTCTCGCAGCGACACCTCGGGGCGCCGGTCCACGGCCAGAGACAGGGTGCGGAACCGGGCGACTTGATGGGTCAAGGACTGGTACATGGCCTGGAGGCGCTGGTTTCCCGAGAGGGCAAAGATCGCCTCGTGGAACCGCCCTGCCGCCTCGTGGTACACCCGGTAGTCGGCCGTCTTGCGCCCCATCTCGGCCACGATGGCCCGCAGTGTATCCGTCTTCGCCGGGTCCGGGTTTCCCGCCGCCTGCCGCGCCGCCAGCCCCTCCAGCACGGCCCGGATGGCGTAGGTGTCTTCCACATCCCGGGGGCGCACCTCGCTGACGAAGGTCCCCACCCGGGGGACCGTGGTCACCAGGCCCTCGGCCTCCAGATGGCGAATCGCCTCCCGGAGCGGGGTGCGGCTGACGCCCAGCCGGCTGGCCAGCTCCGGCTCCATCAGGCGGGTCTTGGGGGGAAGATCGCCGGCGATGATGGCATCCCGCAGGCGGGCCACGATCCGCTCGCGCAGCGATTGGTGGGTCTCCAGGGAGAGGACGGGGGCGGCGGGGGGCATGGCGCCTCCTTGGTGTATACAGTATGCTGTGTACCCCTGGCGACTTCTCGTGTCAAGGGGAAACTCGCTTCCTCGCCATTCTTCTTGACACGAAAGATGGCCTCTGGTACGAAGGCGTTAAATCCTTCAAGGGGCGAGCCGAGCGACTCTGCAGGAGGGGGCAGATTCGTGGGCTTCGGCAAGCGTATTAACGCCTTCTCTGGTTCAACCGGGGAAGGCGTTAGTTTTTAGGGGAGGGTTTTGCTCCCCTTTGTGTTTTTCAAGGGGACGAGAGTTTCCGTCAGGAAAGGAGGTCGGTTATGGTTCGTTCCGAGTTGAAGCGGAGAGTGATTCTCATCGGAACCTTGTTGTTTACCCTCCTCGCCGTCTCCCCCCCTGCAGCGAAGCCTGCTTGGTCCAAAAGCAAGCGGGCGGTGGTCATGACCTATAACCTGTATCTCGGCGCGGACCTGTTGCCGGTTCTCAGCGCGCCGGACCTGGATGCTGTCAAAACCGCGGTTAATCAAGTATGGGCCAAGGTCCAGGCTACCGACTTCCCCGCGCGAGCAAAAGAGATGGCCGATCAGATCGAGAAAAAGAACCCCGACCTGATTGGTCTTCAGGAGGCCGTCCTGTGGGGCATCCAGTCCCCCGGGGACTTCCCGCCCGGCGCGAATACCCCGGCGACGGATGTCGCGTTTGATTTCGTCAATATCCTTCTCGACGAACTAACCCTTCGCGGACTGAATTACGCTGTAGTGGCCACGTCCACAGGCTTCGACGTTGAGTTGCCGAGCTCCACTGGGGACGATATCCGGCTCACTGACCGAGAGGTGATCCTTGCCCGAACCGACCTGCCGCCGTCAGAGTTCCTCCTCTGGAACGCCGATGCGGGGAACTTCATCACGAATCTCGACGTGACGGTGGCGGGCTTGCCGGTGACGATTCTCAGGGGCTGGGCATCCGTTGACGTGTTCTTGCGCGGGAACCTCTTTCGGTTTGTGACCACACATCTGGAGGTGTATTCTGAATTCGTCCAGGTTACCCAGGCGAACGAGCTGGTGGCGGGACCTGGCTTTACAGCCCTGCCGCTGGTCTTCGCCGGCGACTTCAATTCCAATGCCGATGGCAGCGGGACAGCGACACACGGCATCCTGATTGCCGCGGGTTTCGTGGACGCATGGGATCTGGCGGGGTCCGGTGCGGGGTTTACGTGCTGTCAAGACGAGGATCTGTTGAATCTCCCTTCCGCACTCTCCAGGAGGATCGATCTGGTGTTATTCTACGGTGCTGTCGCGGTCAAGAACGCGCAGGTCGTGGGGAAGAAACGAGGCAACCGGACGCCTTCCGGGTTGTGGCCTTCGGATCATGGGGGTGTCGTGGCGAAGTTCCGAATTCCTGATTAGCCCCAAGCCTCGTCCTTGCCTGCTTCGCGGCATGGCGCGCACGAGCCTCAGGAGCTTGCCCCAAGACGCCCGCTGTCGGCCGGGACGAGGGAGAGGAAGAAGCCGACGATGGCGACGGCGGCGGCCACGTAGAAGCCGCCGGCCAGGGAGCCGGTCAGGTCCTTGATCCATCCCGTGAGGGGCGGTCCGATCACCGCCGACATCACGCTCGTGAAGGAGAAGAG
>JACQVO010000040.1 GCA_016209725.1 Candidatus Methylomirabilota bacterium
CCGGGGAATGTCGGTCTCGGTGAGATGCGTCCAGCGGAAGGCGTCCCCGGCGGGCAGGACAGGGAGGGGGTCCCGGAGATCCCGCTGGACCACCAAGAACTCCCGCCGGATGGCCCAGCCCGAGGCCAGGTGGAGCGCCTGCGCGATTCCAAACATCCGACAGGCATCGAGGAAGTGAAAGACCGTTGAGACCATCGGGCCCACCTCGAGAGAAGGAACCTGACCATATCATGCCCGGTGGCCACACTCAAATGGCCAGTGCGCGTCTTTCCTGTTCTTCCAAATATGCCAAGAAATTTGAACCGAGGGGATGCGCGGGCGGCGGTCCCTGTTGACGCGACCCCGGGTCCCCGCTAGAGTGCCCCGTATGGACGCGCTCTACCGCTGGCTGGTGCCCCGGCTCATCTTCCCCCTGTACGACGCGCTGAGCGGACGCCGTCTCTGGACAGAAGTGCGCCGCCTCCGCGAGGCCCAGTGGCAGGCCCCGGCGGACCTGGAGGCGCGGGCCGCCCGCAAGCTGCGCCACCTGCTGGGGCATGCGGCCGCCCAGGTGCCGTATTACCGCGATCTGTTCGCGCGGGCCCAGATAGACCCCACCGGGATCCGCACGCTCGCCGACCTCGCGCGCGTCCCCATCACGACCAAGTCGGATTTGCGGGCGCACTTCCCGGGGCGGACGACCGCCGCGAACCTCCCCGCCCGCCGCAGACAGCCGATGACGACGTCGGGGTCCACAGGGCTGCCCTTCGCGTTCTACGCAGACACGGCTGCCGCGGACGTCTGGCTGGCCTCCTACCTGTTCTTCCGCGAATGGGCGGGCGCCCCCCTGTGGGAGACGCGCGTCCACATCGCGGCCCCGCCCCACTTCTATGAGCGGGGCCCGCTTCAAGCATCGCGAGGGCGCGTCTCAGAAAGCCCGCTCCTCCGACGCCTGCTCCTGGGCGAGCGGGTGGTGTGGCTCTCCGGCCCCGACCTCACGCTCGAGGCATTCCTGGCTTGTCTCCGCGCGCTGGGGCGCCGGCACCGGTATTTCCTGTTTGCCTTTCCGTCGCACGCGGCCGAGCTGGCCACGCACCTCCTCGCGTCAGGGAGGGAGCTGCCGGTCTGCCCTACAGTGGTCATCGCCTATGCCGAGGATCTGACGCCGGCCCGGGCAGCCCAGATCCAGCGAGCCTTTCGCTGTCCGGTGGTCAATCATTATTCCAGCCTGGAAGTGTTGCACATGGCGCAGAGCTGCCCGGAGAACCCGCCCCTCTTCCACGTGAATAGTGAACGGGTCATTCTCCGGATCGTCCGGGCGGATGGGACCCCCGCGAGCCCCGGCCAGCGGGGGCGGGTGGTCGTCACGGACCTCGCCAACTCCGTCATGCCGTTCATCAACTACGATCAGGGCGACTGGGCCGTGGCGGGCCCCCCGTGCCCCTGTGGCCGGGGCTTTCCCACCCTGGCGCGCCTCGAAGGGCGCGAGGACGAGGCGATCCGCACCCTAGGCGGAAAGACCATGACGGCGGTATCTCTCGAGAGGTTCCTCCTCCGCGTGTGGGGTGTTATCCCGTACGTGGCGGAATACCAGGCCGTGCAGGCCGCCCCCGGGGCGGTCCTCCTCCAGATCGTCCCGACCCTCGATTTCAATCAGGCGGTGTCCCGGCGGCTCGCCGCGGACCTGGCCGAGTGGCTGGGCCCTGGGATGACCGTCACGGTCGAGCCGGTCGCGCGGATCGACCCGGAGCCCTCCGGCAAGCGGCTGACCATCAAGGCCTCTCTGCCGTCCTGATCCAGGCACCTTCCGCCTCGATCCGTGGGGAGCGGCTGAGAGGAATGGGGAACCGAACCTTGCTTTTGCGCGGCGCGGCGCCCGGACTTTCGGGGGCCCGTCGCGGGCCTGCGGATCCCGCAAGAGCGGCCGGAGGATGCCACAGCGGGGCGGGGTCTGGGTGAACTACTGCGCCGTGGATGCGGCTGGGTGGAAATGATGGAACTGCACGCTTGACCCCCTGGAGAGATTCACCGATGAGGATTGAGACGCTGGCAGTGCATGGCGGTCATCAGGTTGATCCCGGCACAGGAGCCGTGACGCCTCCGATTCACCTCTCCACTACCTTTGCTCGGGAAACGGACGGGACCTATCCGCACGGGTATAGCTATTCCCGGACCAACAACCCCAATCGGGAGGCCCTGGAAAGGTGTCTGGCCGCTCTGGAAGGGGGCGCGGTGGCGGCTGCCTTCTCGTCCGGATCGGCGGCGGCCATGAGTCTGTTCCAGGCCCTCTCGCCGGGGGACCACGTCATTGCGCCGAATGACGTCTATCATGGGACGGCCCGTCTCCTGCGAGAGGTCATTGCGCCGTGGGGTCTCCAGACAAGCTTCGTGGATATGACAGATTCCGTCCTGGTCCAGCGGGCCGTTCAAGCTAGGACAAGACTCATCTGGGTGGAAACGCCCTCGAATCCCGTCCTCAAGATCACCGACATCGCGCGTGTTTCGGAGATTGCGCACAGGGGATACGCGCTTTGCGCCTGCGACAACACCTGGGCGACACCCATCCTGCAACGGCCCCTTGATCTCGGTGCCGATCTGATCATGCATGCCACAACCAAGTACCTTGGTGGGCACAGCGATGTCCTGGGAGGCGCCCTGGTCGGAAAGGTCGAGGATGACTTTTTCCAAAGGATCAGGAAGATCCAGACAACCGGGGGTGCGGTTCCTTCTCCCTTCGAGTGCTGGCTAGCTCTCCGAGGGATTCAGACGCTGCCCTGCCGGATGCGCACGCACTCGGAAAGCGCCCTTCAGGTCGCCTCGTTCCTGGAGGGCCACCCAGGAGTCGAAGCCGTCCACTACCCCGGACTGAAGGAGCACCCTGGGCACGAGATCGCGGCCCGGCAGATGACGTTGTTCGGTGGGATGCTGTCCGCCCAGGTGAAGGGCGGGCGGGAGAAAGCGTTCGATGTGGCTGCCAGGGTGAAGCTCTTCACTCGGGCGACCAGCCTCGGCGGCACGGAGAGCCTGATCGAGCATCGCGCGTCCATGGAGGGCCCGGAGACCCGGACCCCCGAGAATCTCCTCCGGCTCTCCATCGGCCTCGAACATCCGGACGACCTGATCGGGGACCTCGCCCAGGCGTTGGGGTAGCCCCAATCCGAAATTCTCAACCGCTAGTGTACTGTCTCAGAAATGGCTTTACAGGGGACCCGTTCGGGCTGAGCTTGTCGAAGCCCAGATTCCGCGCCCTTCGACAGGCTCAGGGTGAACGGGATTGTAAAGGCATTTGAGAGTCACTACACTAGAGTCTTTGTCGGATGGTGGTCAGGACGGCGTCGGCGATGATCCAGGCTTTCCGGGAGAGTTCCGAGAGGTAGGCGGGATCCCCCCGAGGGTCAATGTCCACGAGCTTGGCCCCCTCCTGCACGGCGAGCCCATCCTTGACAATTCCGCGGATGATCCCGCCGACCTTGGCGGTCAGGGATTCGCCTTCGATGTGACCGACGACCTGGCCGACTTCCACCCGGGCGCCAAGATCGAGAGGAGTGCGGAAGATTCCCGCTCGCGGGGCGTAGAGATAGCGGTCCTTGCCGTAACCCGCGATTTCGACCGGCTCCCCGGTGTATGGGTCCGCCTCTCCCTCCGTGATTATCCGCCCGAGGTTCGGCCCGCGATTCGTCTCGATCACCAGGTGCGCCTCGATCCCGGCGGCGAAGCCGGGCCCCAACCCGATGACTAGCGGAGCGTCGGTGACCCGAGAGGTGCTCCGTTCCTTCTTGCGGAGCCGGGCATCCACGATGACCCGCGGCTCCAGGGCGGGGAGTCCCTCGGCGTCCGGTGCGGTGAGGACGGGGATGGCGGCACGTGATCGAAGGAGCGCGACGGCCTCTCGGACGGTCCTGACGTGCTCCGCGGCCACCCCGTCCAGGGTGACGTGGCCCTCGTACACCGCAGAGGCGTAGGCCATTCCCCGCCGCACGGTGAGCGGCTGCGGCGCCTCGAAGATGACCACGGGATAGCCGGCGGTGAACAGGCGATGGGCCACGGCCGAGGCGATATCATTGCCCCCGCGGATGATCACGCCCGGGACTGCCGGATGGGGATGCGAAGGTTTCATGCCGCCCATGGGCCCAGCCAGGGCCTTCGGCCGCCGCGTTACGGCGTCTCGGGGACACCGGCTCTCATGAGGCAGTCGCGCAATCGGGCGTGCGTCCGCATGCGGCGGAGGTAGTCGGCCTCTCGCGGTCCGGCCTTCGCCCGGATGATTTCCACGAGGCGGCGGCGGTCGCTCAGGGACCAATCCGGGAGATCAGGGATGAGGGCGAGGACGGGTGCCATCCGCTCGAACGCTCGCCGCTCACCGCAGGGCCACGCTCGCCAGCGGGCCGTACCCAACGACTCAGCCACCCCCGTGGCGATCTTGCCGGCCGGGTTCCGCCCCGCCTGAGCCAGCGCCCGGAGGCCCAACCGCTGCACGTCGAACGTGCGGCTGTCGGGGTCGCCGCCACCCCCCACGCTCACGACCATTCCGCCCTGGCAGAGCTGCGCCAGCGTCTTTCGGGAGGACCGGTAGGTCGGGTCCCGGGCGATGAGCCGTCGTTCGTCCGCCGAGAGGCGCAAGAGGTCCGGCCGCTTGGGGCGGAACCCGAGCTTGTAGTAAAACCAGAAGGCGCCCGAGGCGATGGCCTCTTCGTTGTTGTACCCGATCTGGTACCGGTCCAGATGAAACGTCCGAACCCGGAAGTGCAGGTACACGAAAGCCAGCAGCCGCACGAAGACGAACGCGGACTCGCCCGGACGGAAGGTCTCGAAGATGTTGAAGGCGATCTCGACCCAGTCGAAGAGGAGCGAAGCGTCGCCATACCCGATGGGGACCCCGTTCTTGAGAAGCGCGTACCCATAGTGGGCGCGCAGGGGAAGGCGGTGTTCCGGCAGGAGGCCGAACCATGCGATCTGCACCCCCCGGCCGACGTCGGCCACCACGACGTCCGCGGGGTCGGCGAAGTTGAAGCCGTGGATCTCACGGTAGCGGACTGCAACAGCGGCGCGGGATGCATCCAGGAGTTCCTCCGCCTCTTTGGAAGCGGGTCGCCTCACGGGAATGTGCGGTCCGGGCAGTCGTCGCGACAGTGGACCCCGGTAGCGCACCATCGCTCCCCGATGGAAGAAGACCCTGGGCACAGGCAGTTTAGCCAGCGTCCGTGAGGCCGGCGTGTCCTGGAGGCGCCATCGGATTCGCAGTTCCCGCCCCTCGTAGAGGGCGCCTCTCGACCTCGCCTCGATCGGCGACTGTTCGAGCCGGTCGAGGATCCACCGAAGGTCGCTTCGCGTGTCGTTCCCCTTGGCCGCGGTGAGCCAGGCGCGATAGGACCCGCCCACCTCCACCAGGGCTTCCTCGTCCGCCAGCCCGATCAGGAACGGGAGGATTGCGCCCATTCGCTCCTCGGCCTCGTCATCCCAATCGATTTCGGCCCCACCGGGAAACCGGCTGGACAGCCAGCGTGCCGCCGAATAGGAAAAGGGGCAGTAGATCGCCGTCCGAGCGATACCGGTTTCGTCGAGCGGTCCGGGTGCATCGGGGGATCCTCCGGCCTTGGGGGCTTGAACGCGTGGGCCGAAATTCTCTAGTGCCACCTCGACCATTTGCAGAAGCTCGGGGTCATCCGGATACGCGCGCAGGAAGCAGAGTGCTTCGTGGAAACCCAGAAGGAGAGCACGATCCCGGAAGGAGCGGCCTGCAAGAGCCCGCAGCGCTGCGTGCTTTGCAGTGCGGTCCTCCGGCGTGAACCGGTTCTTCGACCGGTCCAGGAGGTCAACGAGTGCTGCAATCGAGGCCGTCGGGGATGCGGCGTCCGGGGGCCGGTCCCTGGGTGGCGACATGGCGGGCAGTATAGCCCAGGGGAAAAGCGACCAACAAGGAATAACCGCCCGAGGCAGGGGGATTTCTTGAATCACCTGTCGGGTTGGAGTATGCTGACATTGGCCGGAGAGGGCCGGGTGGTCGCCGTTCCCGCCGCGAGGCGGGGGCAGAGGAAAGTCCGGACTCCGCAGGGCAGGGTGGTCGGTAACGCCGACCGGGGGTGACCCCAGGGAAAGTGCCACAGAAAACACACCGCCCTGAGCAAGGCCCGCAAGGGCCGAGCCGAAGGGCAAGGGTGAAAAGGTGCGGTAAGAGCGCACCGCGGCCCCGGTGACGGGGCCGGCACGGCAAACCCCACCCGGAGCAAGGCCAAATAGGGGAGCGTCTCCGTCGGCAACGGCGGAGTGGTAGGATGGCCCGTCCGAGACTCCCGGGTTGGCCGCTAGAGTTCCGCAGCAATGCGGGATCGAGAGAAATGATCACCGGTCCCGGCAACGGGACGTCACAGAATCCGGCTTACAGGCCCTCTCCGGCCATTTTCGACGCGAACGGCCGCTTTTCCTTCGTGTTCACCGACACTTAGGTAAAGCGGCCTTTTTCCGTACTGACTATACGGCCCGGAGAGGTCACATAATCCTTCAAGTCACTCTTGTCCAAATTGGTCTGCTGACTGCAGCAAGCACCTTGCCGTTGGATGGGGGGGACCGTGTTTGCGCTTGACATGGCGTGTTGTATGATATAAATTATATAAGAAATAGAACTTATGTAATTAGCCAGGGCGTCGGGTGAGGCGGCCCGGCCAGCAGGAGGGGAGGTGGTGTCATGTTCGAGCAGAAGACCCGAGTTCTTCTCATTCTCCCCCAAGACGTCCTTGACCAGGCGCGGGTCTTGGCGGGGAAGGCGACGACAGCGCTCAAGCTCCCGGTGAGCCTGCAGATCGTCCTCCGGGCCCTCATTGAGGAGGGGCTGAAGCGGGATGGCGACCGGAACCTCCTCGCAAACATTGAGGGCCAGGCCCAGGCAGTTCGCCGCATCCGGAGCCTGGCGGGTAGAGGGGGGGCGAGCTGAGGAGGAACGCAGGAATCTCCGGTCGGGAATCCCGCGAAGGCTGAGTGGGAGTGAGCGGCAGGGGCGTGGGAAGTGAGGAGATCGGGGGAGCGATCTCGCGACGAGACGTGCCGGAGCGAATGGGCTTTGCGCCAGGCAAACGTTACGACGGCAAGCGCTGACTATCAGCGGCTCTGCAAGGAGGCAGCAATGGGGAAATGGGTAGGCGTGATGATGGTGGCCACCGCAGTGGTGGTGATGACCCTCGGCTGCTCGCAGGGGCCGTCGGGGACGGCACCGATCATCGAGGACAAGACCTACACGGTGACGCCGGCCTCGGTACAGGTGAAAGCCGGGATCGTCACGGGCGATGTGACGGAGATGAAGGTCACGGAGCGGGTCGAGAAGGGCTCCGACCGTGTCGTCTCTCCGGCGAAGCTCACGGGGAAGCTCGTGCTGAAGAACAGTTCGAAGGATCAGGCCGTCCGCCTGATCACCGGGAAGATCCAGTACATCGACGCCCAGGGGCAGCCCATCAAGCTCAGTGAGGCACAGACCGAACCGACCATCAAGTTCGCCACGTACGGCGCCGAGACGCTCGACCCCGGGAAGGATGCGACCCAGTCCTTGGATGTGGACTTCCCCGCCGAAGCCCTGAAGGCGAAGAAGCTGAAGGAGATCCGCCTCGAGCTCGCGTACATCCCGTCCCCGTACAAGGAGGAGACGGTCAACTTCACTGTGGCGATCGGCGGCCAGTAAACCCGGCGAGGTGGCGTATTTCGGCGGTGATGGGAAAGCCATCCCGGTGGCGGCGGACCAGGAGAAACCGGCCTTGAAGTTCACTCGAGGGTCTGAGGGAGACCGCGCCTTTTCCCTGCCGGTGGCCTACGATGGCGATCACCGACCTGGCGATGCGCGACGCCGATGCCGCCCTGGCGGCCGATCCCCTCTTCCATCGCTGCCCCGACGGCTACCAGGGCAGGGTTGACGTGCGCTATTGGTACTTCCACCCGCTAAATCTGTCCTGCCGCCACTGCTCCGAAGGCGGAGGCGTTTGCGTGGTGGACCCAGCAACCGTGGTCTGCCGTCAGCGGATGGCGGGCCGGACCGAACCGGTTGCCCTGAAGCGATAGAGGGCGCGCTATGGACAAGAAGCACATCGCGACCGTCTGGTACTTTCTTGGCGCCTTCCTGCTCCTGATGGCGCTGCAGGACTACGTCTTTGCGCCGCACGTCGACACCCTCTCCTATGCCGAGTTCAAGACCCTGGTGGAGAAGGGAAAGGTCCGCGACCTGGCGATCGGCGCCAAGTTCATTACGGGGCGTCTGACGCGGGACGGGCTCGAGGGGCTGCTCCCCAAGGCCCGGATCGAAGCGTTGGCCAAGTCCGGGACGGGCGAGCAGCCGTTCATGACGGTCAAGGTGGACGACCCAACGCTGGTGCAGGATCTCCGGCAGGCCAACATCAACTTCCGGGGGGAGGTGATGAGCACTTGGCTCCCGACGCTGCTGAGCTGGCTGCTCCCCATGGGGCTCTTCTTCCTCATCTGGCGCTTCGCCCTCAAGAAGATGGGCGGGGCAGGTGGCCTGGGCGGGCTCATGGCCATCGGGAAGAGCAAAGCCAAGGTCTATGTCCAGAAGGACACGGGGGTAACCTTCAGCGACGTCGCCGGCATCGACGAGGCCAAGACCGAACTGGTCGAAGTCGTCGAGTTCCTGAAGACGCCGGAACGTTTCCAGCGGCTGGGCGGGAAGATCCCGAAAGGGGTCCTGCTGGTCGGCGTCCCCGGGACAGGCAAGACGCTGCTGGCGAAGGCCGTGGCGGGAGAGGCC
>JACQVO010000273.1 GCA_016209725.1 Candidatus Methylomirabilota bacterium
ACCCTGGACGTCGAATTCCAGGAGCGGCGCCTTCGTATCGGGCTCCGGGTACCCATCGGTGACGCCAATGAGGTCGAGGGCATTGACGCCGAGGCCGACGACGTCAACCCGCAGATTCTCCAGGTTGTCCGCCGCCGCCATTACCCCTTCACCGCCCCCGCCGTGAGACCGGCGATGAGTTGCCGCTGGACCAGCATGAAGAAGAACACGATCGGGAGGGCGGTGATCACCCCGCCGGCCGTCAACAGGTCCCAGCGGATGATGAACTCCCCCATGAACGTCTGCAGGCCCACAGGCAACGTCCGGGCCCGCAGGTCCGCGGTGAAGGTCAGCGCGTAGATGAATTCGTTCCAGGAGTAGATGAAGATGTAGGTGAGCGCCGCGGCGACGCCCGGGGCAGAAAGCGGCAGCAGGACGTACCGGAAGGTCTGCAAGCGGGTGCATCCGTCGATAGTGGCCGCCTCGTCCAGCTCGCGGGGGATGGCATTGAAGAAGCCGGTCAGCATCCAGGTGGAGAAGGGGACGGCGAAGGTGCTGTGGGCCAGGATCAGGGCGGGCGGCGTGTTCAGGATTCCCAGCGAGCGCATGATGAGGAACAGCGGCAGGACCAGGAGCACCGAGGGGAAGAGTTGCGTGACGAGGAACCCGAAGAGCATGACGCCCTTGCCCCGGAAGGGGATCCGCGAGAAACAGTAGGCCGCCGCCGTGGCCACCACCAGCGCCACGGCGCACGTGGAGACCGCGACGATCCCGCTGTTTCGCATGTAGGTCAGAAACGGCGTCGTCTCCAGGAGCAGCCGGTACCCCTCGAAGGTCGGCTGGCCGGGCCAGTACCGGACGGCCTTGGTGTAGAGTTCGTTGGGGGGCTTGATGGAGGTGATGAACATCCAGGCGTAGGGGGCCAGGACGAATGTCAGCCAGGCGCCCAGGGGCACCCATAGCTTCAGCGCGGCCCAGGCCCGGCGCACGGGACGGCGGGTCACTGGACCATTCCCTCGTTGGCGCGGAGCTGGCGCAGGTAGAGCACGATGGCGGCGGCCAGGATGACCACCTGGACGATGGCGATGGTCGCCCCATAGCCGAAGTCGAGCCGCTTGTAGGCCGTATAGTAGGCGTGAAGCGGGACGGTGAGGCTGCTGTAGCCGGGCCCCCCGCCGGTCATGATCATGATCAGGTCCATGTAGTTGGCGGTCCAGATCATCCGCAGCATGGTGGTGATGAGGATCGTGGGCAGGAGAAGCGGCAGGGTGACGTGACAGAAGACGCGCCAGGCAGAGGCCCCGTCGATCTTGGCTGCCTCGAACAGATCCTCGGGGATGGCCTGGAGGGCGGCCAGCAGCATGACGGCGAAGAAGGGGATCCCCTGCCAGACATCCGCCAGGATAACGGCCGGCAGGGCGGACCAGGGCTGGGCCAGCCACGGCTGGAAGCGCGAGAGGATCCCCGCCTTGACGAGCAGGTCGTTGAGGAGGCCGTAATTGCCGTCCAGCATCCAGGTCCACATGAGGGCCACCAGGACGCTGGGCGTGGCCCAGGGGATCAGGGCCAGGCCGCGGACGACGGCCCGACCGGGGAACCGCCGGTTCAGGATGATCGCCCCCACGAGCCCGCCCAGGAACTGGAACACGACGACACCCACCACCCACACGACGGAGTTCTGCAGGGCGATCCGGATGACCGGGTCCTGCAGAAGCGCCTGGTAGTGCTCCAGGCCCACGAATCGCGTCAGGTCGGGCTGCAGGATCTCCAGCCGGTGAAAGCTGAGCCAGACGGCGCGGCCGATGGGGTAGGCGACGATCCCGACGAGGAGCGCCAAGGCCGGTGAAAGCAGAAAGAGGGGCAAGGCCAACGCCCCGCCCCTCCCTGTCTTGCCGAACGCCCTAGCGCTGGAGCGCCTTGGCGATCTCATCCAGCATGTCCTTGCTGCCGATCTGTCCCAGGAGGGCCCGCTGCATGTTGGCCTGCCAGGCCTGGGCCGAGACGTACCCCACCCCGGGCAGCGGCGGCCACGCGATGGCGTAGTTGGCGCCGTCCAGGGACACCTTGAAGAACACATTCTCGCTGTAACGCGGCAGTCTGGACACCGACTTCAGGACGGGCAACTGGCCCTGGCGCGAGCCGCTCCACTTGTCCATGGGCGCGTTCTCGCTCAGCCACGAGATGAAGGTGAAGGCGGCCTCCTTCTGCTTGCTGGCGGCGAACACCACATTGCCGGACATGGTCGCCATGGTCGCCGGCTTCGCCGGGTCGGCCGCCGGGATCGGGAGGACGCCGACATTCGCCGCCCCCAGTTTCTGGGTCACCAGGACGGAACTGCCCACGTGGTGGGCCATCATGGCTGTGTTCCCCGACTGGAAGGCCCCCAGCACCTGGGCATACGCATCGGTCGGCGCGCTGGGGGGCGCCACCTTGTGGGCCCGGAAGAGCTCGATGTACCACTGGTTGACCTTGACCGCCTCCGGGCTGTTGATGATGACCTTCCCCTGGGTATCCACCATGCGCGCGCCACCGGCCACCATGAAGGCCAGCCACTGGTCCTGGCCGCCGGCCCCGCCCCGCAGGCCGAAGCCGTACTGGTTCTTGGCAGGATCGGTGAGCTTCCTGGCGGCGGCCAGGAAGTCCTCGAACGTCGCCGGCGGCTTGAGGCCGGCCTGGGCGAACCAGTCCCTGCGATAATACAGGTAGAAGGTGATGAACTGATGCGGCAGCATGTAGACGGGACCCGCCGCCGTGATCTTGCCCGTGTTCCAGAGGTTCTCGATGACGTCCCCGCGCCCCGGCCACTTGGCGACGGAATTCGCCATGGGCTCCAGTCCGTTGAGCTTCACGAACTCGCCCAGCCACCAATCCTTGAACCGCCCGGCATCGGGACCGGCGCCGGCGGCCAGGGCCGTCACCAACTTGTCGTGGTACTCGCTGAGCGGGACGAGCTGATACTCGACCTTGATCGTCGGGTGGGTGGCGTTGAACTCTTTCACGAGCTGGTCGAACATCGGCTCGGTCGGGTCGTCCAGCCACAACCAGTAGCGAACCAGGGTGGGCGCCTGGGCGTGGAGCGGCTCCGGCGCGCTCCCGGCGATCAGAAGCACAGCCAGCACCCCGAGGCATGCGCCCAGCCTTCCAATCCGGCAAAATCGCAGCATGATGGCACCTCCTCCTTGCCTACCGTTCCGGCCGTCGGATGATGGGGGAAACCCTCCGCCCCTCGCCGCCTGAACATCTCACACGTCTCCGAGGGGCGTCAACCAGGAACCACGGCGCTTCCGGTTCGAAAGGGAGCCCGCGCCTTTACCGCGCCAGCTCCTGGGCCAAGGCTTGTGGCGGCGGGAGAAGCAGGGCGGATGGTCTCGCGAGCCGGACCACCAGGTCCCGGGTCCCGCCCACCTTCAGCCGTTCGAACATGTCCCCGAACATCTCTTCCAGGGAATGCCCGATGGCGTCCTGAACTTCGGTAGGGAGGTCCCAGAATCTCGCCTTCATGCCTGCCCAGGCCTTTTTCCGCGTCGTGTACAAGAACTGGGCGTCCGTCTGGCCAGGCTTCCTCTCGTCGGCGTGATGGGTGAACACGTACGACCGGATCTCCTGCTTCACCGCCTCGGGGAGGCGCGGGTGGTCGAAGATGAGATTGTTGAATCCGAGGGCCAGGTGGATCTCGACCGTCTCGCTCTCCGGGAACCGGGAGAAGACCTCCATGGGGAGGGTCGAGGCGCCGTGCTGGACCGCCCCGGAGAGGCCGAACTCTTGGCGGGCGACGCGGGAGATCTCCGCCAGGGCGTCGAAGGCGACGGTGACCCGGGCCAGACTGCCGTCCGGGAGCACCACCCCCCCGTGGTGCGTGCCGGAGTTGACGCTGATCTTGCTGACGCCCACGCCGTCCCCCGCCGCGGCGAGGGCGGGCCGGTAGGTCGCCATGAAGGCGCGCAGCTCGTCCGGCGTGGTGTTGTGGGCCCCCACCTCGCCGATCTCCGCCCCGACGGAGATCGTGATCCCGGCCGGCTCCATCTCGCGGATGATCCGGGTGAAGCGGGCGGTGACCTCGGCGTTCAGACGTTGTTGCTCCACCACGGTCGTATGGGACAGGTCCACCAGCGTCGAGGCGTCCACGTCGATGTTGAAATAGCCCGCGGCGATCTGCTCCCGGATCAGATCGGAGAGACGCTGGGCCTCGGCCGCCGGGTCCCTGGCGTAGGCGCCGGCATTGACCTGGACGTGGTCCCCCTGGAGGAAGATCGGGCCGCGGCGGCCTTCCCGTAGCGCGGCGGCCAGGACGGCCGCCGTATATTCCGCCGGCCGCTGGTCGGCGTACAGCATCTCCAGAGGCGCCTGTTCGAAGATCAGGAGATCCGATTCCAGCTTCCGCGCCGCACGGAAGGCCGCCCGGCAGGTCTGGTAGGTCCAGCCTCGCAAGTTGAGCGCTGGAACTGTCCGGCCGCTCCACTCGCCCCGCCCCCGAGCCGCATACAGCCCATGGATCGAGGCAGGAATCAATCCATTGGCCTGCGCGACCGTACGGATGGCCCAGTTCGCCGCCCCGCGAACGCTGGGCTCTGCGAGCGCGGCTGCGCGCGCCCAGCGGTCCAGCACCTCCCCCGGGGGGAGGGCACCCTCCGAGAGCACTGGGGTGGGTCCGGAGGGCAGGGCCAAAGCACGGAGGTCCGCAATGAGTTCAGCGATCGACATCAGATCCATCAAGAAACTCCTTGAATGACGGCACGAGGACACGAAACAATGGAGGGGAGAGTCTAGCACGGGGTATCGAGGATGCAAAGAACCAACCAAGACCGGAGCCCTCGCTCCCTCTCTGGAGTGAGCCATGGACTTCGGTCATGGCCGCCGGTGACGCGAGGTCGGTTCCCGCGTTGCAGTAGGCCTCCATAGGGGGGTAGACGAATCGATGGGGCATTGTGGCCTCATTGGGACATCTGTGCCGAGATGATTGCAGAGGTGAGACATGGCGGTTATACTGGTGTAGTGACTCGCAAATTCCTTTACAATTCCGTTCACCCTGAGCCTGTCGAAGGGTGCGAAATCCGGGCTTCGTCGTGAGCCCCTCGGCCTGAGCTCGGGACGAAGGCTCAGCCGAACGGCTTCGACAAGCTCAGCCCGAACGGGCTCTCTGTAATGCCATTTCTGAGTCAGTACACTAGATCGGAAAAGGGCAATGAGCGACGATCATGATCCAATTGCGCTGCTGACCGGGAGTAGAGATCAGAACCGCCGGGCGAGGCAGATCGGCATGGGCAATCTGACGAAACGCAGTGGGATCAGGATGACGATCTGCCCGCCGGCAACTGCCACCCGTCCCGAGGCCGCCGGAACCGGTGCTCGCGGACTCGGCGCGCTGAGAGCGATCGAATGAGGCTGGGAGCCAAGCTCACTCTGTGGCTGCTGATTCCACTGCTTCTGATGCTGAGTATCTTTACGCTCCTGACGCTCCGCCGGGAGCGCGAGGTGCACCAGCGGGAAGTTCGGGAAGAGGCCGAGCGCATCGCCAACACCCTGGCCATCTCGGTCGCCGAGGCCGTCCGGCGGCGGAACACGGCCGACATCCACCGCATCGCGGAGGAATCCGCCCTGGAATCAAGCCGGTTCGGCCTGGCGGTCTTCGACGCCCAGGGTCGGCCGCTATTGACCTGGGGGTTGGCCTCGGCGGCGGGCGCCATAGGGCCCCTGGAGCTGGCCGCCCTCTCCAGCGTCCCCCGCGGCGTGGGCGTGGTGGAGGAGCAGGGTGGGCTTCCGGTCCGGAGCCACCTCGTGGCCCTGACATCGGCCGGAGAGCTGCTGGGCGGTCTCAAAGTCTCAGCCAGCCTCCAGGGGATGCAAGAGATCCTCGACCGCGAGCGCAACTATTTCCTCAGCATGCTGGTCGCGGTGTGCGTCGTCCTGGTGGTCCTTGTCTCGCTCACCGTCCGCCGCACGGTGAGCCTGCCGCTCCACGGACTCATGGGCCGGATCGCGGCCCTGGGGCGCGGGGAAGCGCCGGAGGATGTGGCCGTTCCGGGGCGAGATGAAGTGGCCCAACTGACGCGTGAGTTCAATCTCCTGGCCCGCAACCTGGATGAGGCGCGTCGTCGCCTGCTCCACGAGAGCGAGCACGCCCGGAGCGTGATTCAGAACATCACCGATGGCATCATCGGGCTGGACCGGGACTACCGAATCCGCACCTGGAATCGGGCGATCGCCGAGCGCTACGGGATCGCCGAATCCGAAGTTTTGGGTCGTGACCTGTTCGAGACCTTTCCCGCCCTGGGGTGGGAGGGATTGCGGAAGGAGCTGGATCGGCTGATCTGCGGGGAGCGCCGGGAATTCTTCCTGCGCAACTTCGACCACGAGACGCTGCGGCGCGGTCGCGTGGTGCAGAACATCCGGGGCAGCGTGCTGCCGGGCCCCACGGGTGAGGTCACCGGGGCCGTCCTGGCCATTGAGGACGTCACCGAGCGGGTGGCGCTGGAGCGGGAGGTGCAGCAGGCGGAGAAGCTGGCGGTGGTCGGTCAGCTCGCCGCCGGCATCGCCCACCAAATCGGCACGCCCCTCAATGTCATCTCCGGCTCGGCGGAATACCTGATGATGGAATGGGGGACAGAGCGGGCCCGCCCCCGCGAGCTGGAGATCATCATCGCCCAGACGGATCGCATCACCAAGCTCATCCAGCAATTGCTGAACTTCGCCCGACCGGCGCGCATGGCCCTGCAGCCGGTGAAGCTGAACGACCTGCTGCGGGAGGTCCTGGGCCTGACCGAGCACCAGATCGCCAAGGAGCGGATCGCCATCAAGACCGAGCTGCAGCCGGACCTCCCGGGCATCGCCGGCGATGAGAACCAGTTGGAGCAGGCTTTCCTCAACATCGTGATCAACGCCTGGCACGCCATGCCGTCCGGGGGCATCCTCACCCTGCGGACGCGCGCCGCCCCGCCGGGGGATCGGCCTCGCCGGGCGGGCCGGGTCGCATCGCCGAGTGTGGAGGTGAGCATCGCCGACACCGGGGTCGGGATCCCGGCGGAGAATCTGCCCCGGATCTTCGACCCCTTTTTTACCACCAAGGGCGTGGGCCGGGGCACCGGCCTGGGGCTGGCCATCACCCGGCGGATCGTCGAGGACCACCACGGGCGCATCGAAGTTGCCAGTGAGGTGGGGCGGGGGACCATCGTCACCATCCGGCTGCCGGTCGGGGGAGTTGCGGTATGACGACGCGCGAGCGTGTTCTGATCGTGGACGACGAGGACCAGATGCGGGAGCTCTTGACCAAGGTCCTGGAGAAGAACGGCTACCTGATGACCGCCGCGGCCGACGGGGCGGCCGCCCTGGCTCTGCTGGAGAGGGAGCCGGTGGACCTGGTCCTGACGGACGTCCGCATGCCGGGCCTGGACGGCATGGAAGCGCTGAGGGCCATCAAGGAGATGAACCCCGAGATCGTGGTCATCATCATGACGGCCTTCGGCTCCATCGACCAGGCGGTGCAGGCGGTCAAGGAGGGGGCCTACGATTACATCAACAAGCCGTTCAAGATTGACGAGATCCTCCTCACCATCAAGAAGGCCCTGGAGGAACGGCGCCTGCGGCACGAGGTTACTGCCCTCCGGCACGAGTTGCACACCCGCTACCATTTCGAGAACCTGATCGGCAAGAGCCGGGCCATGCAGGAGGTATTCGGCCTCATCGAGCAGGTGGCGGGCAGCCGCAGCACCGTGATGATCTACGGCAAGAGCGGCACAGGGAAGGAATTGGTGGCCAAGGCCGTCCACTATAACAGCCACCGGACGTCCAAATCCTTCGTCGCCGTCAACTGCGCCGCCATCCCTGCGGAGCTTCTGGAGTCGGAGCTCTTCGGCCACGAGAAGGGTTCCTTCACCGGGGCCATTGCCACCAAGGTGGGGAAGTTCGAGCTGGCCACGGG
>JACQVO010000274.1 GCA_016209725.1 Candidatus Methylomirabilota bacterium
GCTGTCTCCCATTCTGGCATGGGAGTCATCCCGCGGGGGCTCGGCCGGCCAGACAGAGTGGATGCGAGCGATCTCCCTGATTGAGCAAGTCAATCTGGGAAACAACGTCCCCTACTACCTTGGAGGAAGCTTGTATTGACCTTCTTGGCCTAACCAAAATGAACTGGAACTCCGCGGCTGCAGTATCCGCGTATCCGATCACGCTCCGGTTTGCACGAAAGGTGGGTGGTATAATGGCGGAGCTCCCTCCGGACGTGGAACCAAACCCCTCGTACCGGTATTACATGTGATTTGCCTCTCGGAGGGACTGCAGAAGGTCCCAAGTGGGTTTCTTGGCACCGGTCGAGAATGGCTACTAACAGGTCAATAGGCGGAGCACAGGGTCCACGTGGGGGTAGCCATGGCGAGGGAGGGGAAGAACGCAAAGAGACTTGTGCTTGCGGAGGGTCATCGGGGTAGGCTGCGGGCGCGGTACCGGCTGAATGGCGAGGCGGCGCTGCAGGATTACGAGCTACTGGAACTCCTCCTGACCTTTGCTATCCCCCGCCGTGACGCCAAGTTCCTCGCCAAGAATCTCCTGGTGCGATTCGGGACGCTGGCCCGTGTGTTCGAGGCCGATCCCACAAGGCTCGAAGAGGTTGAAGGGATCGGTCCGCAGGCAGCGACTCTCATCTCCCTGATCCGGCCCCTCGCATCCCGGTTTCTCAAGGCGGTGCCTGCCGGCAAGAGCCTCCTACGTTCCACGGGAGAGGCTGCTGCCTACTTCCAGCTCAAGTTGAAAGGCCTCCCCGAGGAAGAAGTCCACGTGGCCTTCGTGAACTCAAAGAACGCGGTGACGGCGACCGAGCGCCTCCAGCGAGGTACGGTGGATCAGTCAGCCGTCTACGTCCGCAAAATCATCGAGCGCGCCCTGGCTCACAAGGCCAGCGGATTCATCCTCGCCCACAACCACCCCAGTGGCGATCCCACCCCTTCGTCCCACGACCGCGAGCTGACTCAGGCAGTGAAGGCGGCCGCCGCGACCGTCGGGATCCGCTTCCTGGATCACCTGATCATCGGCGACGCCGAGCCCTTCAGCGTCAAGGCCAACGGCTTGCTCTGAGTGAAGCGCTGGCCAACGGCCCGCCCCTCCCGTATGCTAACGAAAGCAATGGGAGCGATACAGGACTTCCAAATGCTGCACGGGTCACCGTGAAGGTTAGGTACGATCCCAAAACCGACACGCTCAGCATCATCCTGAAAGAGAATGTACCTGTCATCGAGAGCGATGAGGACAGGCCGGGCGTCATCCTGGACTACGATGACGTGGGCGATCTGGTATCCATCGAAATCTTGGATGCTTCCCGGCGGGTGACAGGAGCCCGGAAGATGGAGTTCCAGTTCACAGAGTAACTGGCCGTACCGAGATTATTGCGCGCACTTAGCCGTCACGCCGGCTCGGCCAGTAGCGCGCGGATCATGGCCTCGGTCTCTGCGAACGAACCCTCCCCGATATGGCGGTACCGGAGGTTCCCCTGCTTATCGATCAGGTAGGTGGTCGGCCAGTACTGGTTCCGGAAGCGATCCCAGTTGCCGTGGTCGTTGTCCAGGACGACCAGGTAGGGGATGGCCAACTCCTTGACCTTCGAACGGACCCGGGCGGGATCCCTCTCCCAGAAGAATTCCGGCGTGTGGATGCCAACGATGGTGAGACCCTGCGTTCCGTATGTCTCGTGCCAGCTCCGCAAACTGGGGAGCATGTTGCGGCAGTTGATTCAGCCGTAGGTCCAGAACTCGACCAGCACCACCCTGCCTCGCAGGGCCGCCAGGCTGGTCGGCTCCCCGTTGATCCAGACCGACCCATGAATCTCGGGCGCGGCGGTGGCCGGTCCCGCGATCGGCTGGCCGGCCCTCGAGTTCACCTCCGCCATCAGTGTCGCTGCCGCGACAACGAGAGCGAGTCGATACCCCCATCGCGCTCGCATAATTCCCCCTCTTCTTACCCGGTGGCCTGTCGCCCGCTCAGGCCCCTCTCGTCCGCACCTCGACCCCATCTGCGCGTCCGACGATTACTTGGTGGGCGATGCCCAGGAAGAGTCCTGTTCCGACGATGCCGGGTCTCTTTCTTAGATGCAACTCCAGACCTCCCGGATCCGCAATCCCCTCGAATCGGCAGTGGAGGATGTAGTTCCCCTCGTCCGTCACGAAGGGGCGGCCGTCGGGGTTGGTCCGCAACTCCGGCTTCCCCCCCAGGGATTCCACGAAGGGGACGTGGGTCCGCCAGCCGAACGGGATCACCTCGACCGGCAGGGGCGCCTTCGTCCCCAGGCGATCCACGAGCTTGGACTCGTCCACAAAGATTACCACCCGGCGCGAGGCGGTGGCCACAACCTTCTCCCAGAGCAGGGCCCCGCCCAACCCCTTGATGAGGTTCAGGTCCGGGTCCACCTCGTCGGCCCCGTCCAGGTCGAGATCCAGGACGGGGTGCTCATCCAGCGTCGTCAGGGGCACGCCTGATTCGCGGGCGACGGCGGCGATGGCGCTGGAGGACGGCACGCCCACGACATTGCGCAGGCTCCCCTCGCGAAGCCGCCGGCCGATCGCTTGCACCGCCAGCGTCGCGGTCGTGCCGCTCCCCAGCCCCAGAACCATCTCGGATTCGACCAGACCCGCCCCGCGTTCCGCCGCCATCTGCTTCGGATTCATGACCGCCGCCCTTTCATTCTCTTCCGTATGAATCTGCGAATTTTTCCGGCCCCCCTCCCATACCCTCCCCCTCGGAGGGGGGAGGGCCCGGGTGGGGGTGGAATCTGCGAAGTCTGTCCCGCCGAGCGGGATCTCGCCTGATCGAGGCATGCCCGGTCCGGGCGTATCAACTCAGGGCTCGACGTAATCTGCGGAATCTGCGTAATCTGTGGATAAGTTGAGTCCTCCAGGTCTTCATCCGCGGTTTAGCCTGTCTCTCTCACCGCCTCCAGCACCCGCCGCAGGCCGCCTTCGATGCTGCCACTGATGTGGACCCGCAGGGCCCGGCGGTTCCGCCTCTGGAGCGACTGGAGATCCCCCAGGGCCTGGGCCGCCTTCATCACACCGAAGCTGTGCGGCTCCCCGGGAATGAGAAGATCCACCGCGTCATCGGCTGTGAATTGGATGAAGACCCCGTTGTCCCCGCCGCCCTTGTGCAGTTGCCCCGTGGAGTGGAGGAACCGCGGCCCGTACCCCACGGTCGTTGCCACCCGGAACCTATCCCGGATGTGCGACCGGATCGCCCCCAGAGCCTCCGCGATGGCCGGCGTGGCCTGGAGATAGGCGGTCAGAGCCACATAGTCGTTTGGCCTGATCCGGGCCAAGTGGGCGCGCAGGGCACCTGCCAGGCTCTTCGCATTCTTGAGAGCCAAGGCGGCCGCTCCATCCCCAGAGAGTCGGATCGGCCCCTCGGTAAAGACCGATTCCCCTTCAGGGAGTCGGCCGTTTGCCTTGAACTCGGCGAGCAGGCGCTTGGTGTTGTCC
>JACQVO010000292.1 GCA_016209725.1 Candidatus Methylomirabilota bacterium
GTGCAGGAACTCTTGGGGCATTCCGACGTCAGCACGACCATGATCTACACCCATGTGCTCAACCGAGGATGGGGCGCCGTCCGCAGCCCGGCCGACCGCCTGCCGCTTGGCCTGCCCCCGACCGGCGGCCAGTCTGCTGCCGGTCCCACTCTAGGCTGCGGGCCGGTCTGCCTAATTCGAGTTGGGTAACGTTGCATTGATGACGAGGATGAGGGCTACTCGAAAAAGCGGGCTTGGTTGTGCTCGTCAAACTGTCAGGGCCCAGTTACCTCTCATTGCGGCGAGCTTTCCCGAGATTCGAGACTGCTACCCGGCCACGATCAATTTCCATCTTGAATTGCCTCTGATCGTTACCGCTTCCGATCACCGCACGCCACCTATAAAGTGGGCCCCGAACGCCCATGAGGGAGAGGTCTTTGATATCGTTCGAGTGGATTTGGAAATCCCTCTTGGTGGACCGAAGCATGCCGCGTGGCTTTATGTTGCACATTGGTCGCCTCACCGCAGAGATCCCTTTACTCACGAGGTTCTTGCTCCGTTTTTGGAACTTGGAGATCATGAGGAGTTTGGCCTCGTCATCAAACGACCTTGCGTGCATTTGCCATATGCTCACGCACCGATTGTCGTCGTTGTTTGAAGCCTTGCCCAACAACAGCTTCCAGCGGCCGGGGCTGCGCCCCGCCGCTTAGCTTCGGCGTTGGGCGTCATGATGCCCGGACATTGCCGTGTCGCAGCGCTGGTTTTCGCAGGTGTACGCAAAACACACCAGCCCTAAACACGAGGAGGAAATTCGATGGAGTTCAGGCTACACGTCCTTCTGAAGCCGGCGGTTGCCGCTTACCTGGCCCTTGGACTGACCGGCTGCGCCACCGGTCTCACCAAGGAAGTGATCACCACCAAGGAGGCGCCGGCGGCGATCGGGCCCTATTCCCAGGCCATCAAGTTCGGCAACCTGTTGTTCCTCGCCGGGCAGATCGCGATCAATCCCAAGACCAACCAGTTGAACACCGGCTCCATCGAAGAGCAGACGACACTGGTGCTGGAGAACCTCAAGGCAGTGCTGGCCGCAAACGGCATGGCCATGGAGGAGGTCGTATCCACGTCGGTCTTCCTCAAGGACCTGAACGATTTCGCCAAATTGCACGCAATCTACGGCACCTATTTCAAGGATAAGCCACCCGCCCGTGCGACCGTGCAGGTGGCGCGCCTGCCACGCGACGTTTTGGTGGAGATCTCCGCCATTGCCGCTAAATAGCTCTTGCCCGTAATGAGGGAAATACTACGTTGTTGACGGAGGGGAGTTACTCAGACGGCGGTCAGTTCCGACTATCAGAGACAGGGGGAAGGGGGAACTCCGCGACAGCCGAGGCGCGACGCGTCGGGGACGGAGCACCACCTTGTTGCACTGGATCGTCTAGCAGGCTAGGATCATCTTCACGATAGCCAACATGTCGCCTCAAATTGGCATCTCGCCCTCCGGCTTCTCGAAAGCCGTCGGCCGAGTGGGCGGGTAACCCCTCTGGGTCAACAGCAAACCTCGACTTCATCTCGATCCAAGCGCGGGAGGCATCGTGGAACACGGCCAGTGGCCGGCGATTGCCGTCCTGGGTGCGGGCGCCGTCGGCTCCTATTTCGGCGGCATGCTGGCCCGTGCCGGTGCCCCGGTCACGCTGATCGGCCGCCGGCAACATGTCGAGGCCATGACCCGAAAGGGATTGTTCTTCGAGAGCCTCCATTTCCAAGAGTACATTCCGGTTTCGGCTTCCACAGATGTCGAGGCCGCACGCACCGCGGGAATCGTCCTGCTCTGCGTCAAGACGCCGGACACGGAAGAGGCTGCACGATCGCTCGCGCCGCACCTCGCCAGCGGAGCTGTCCTCGCCAGTCTTCAGAACGGCGTGGACAACGTGGAGCGAATCCGCGCGGTTGCCAACCTCGAGGCGATACCGGCCGTCGTCTATGTGGCCGCCGAGATAACTGCCCCGGGAAGCCTGAGGCACACCGGTCGCGGCGAACTCATCATCGGCGATCTCCCGGGGGTTGATCGCGGCGACAAAGCGGGTCGAAAGCGGCTGGAATCCCTCACAACTCTCTTCTCACGCGCCGGTGTTCCGTGCCGCGTTTCGGAGAATATCGAGGCCGACCTGTGGACGAAGCTGATCATGAACTGCGCCTATAACGCGATGTCGGCTTTGAGCCGGGCGCGGTACGGCCAGATGGTCGCCAGTCCCTGGACGCAAGACCTCATGCGGCAGGTGGTCGAAGAGGTCTTATCCGTTGCAGAGGCCGCCGGCGTCCGGATGATGCACGGCAACATGGTCGAAGCGGCATGGAAGCTCGCGGACACCATGCCCGGCGCCATCTCTTCGACTGCGCAGGACCTTGCCCGGCGAAAGCGCACGGAGATCGATTCGCTGAACGGATACGTGGCCCGCCGTGGCGCCGAGTTGGGGATCGCGACGCCGGTCAATCAGACGCTCCACGCGCTCGTGAAACTCCTGGAAGAGGCGGCTGCTGTTACTACGGGCTAAGTCGATCCGTTAATCCAGGTTAGGCGCTTCCATTGCTGCGCGGTTCGTTATTCCAAGAGCTCGATCCAGGGAGACCGGAATGTCGGATATGCTCGTGAAGCTCTACGCGCTTCCTGACGTTACCCCCCTCTCGGCCGATCTCAACGAGCGGGGTGTAGAGATACGGCAGGCTCAACCCTCAGAGAAGCGCATAGTCGCTGAATGGGTCCGCCAGCACTTCACAGAGTCGGCGGCCGCCGAATGTGAAGCCGCCATTGAGCAGAGACCGATCAGTTGCTTTATCGCCGTGGAGAAGCAAGCCGGCGGCCCTCCCCGAGCGAAGCTCTATGACCTCCCCCCGGAGATGCTGCTCGGCTTTGCCTGCTACGATGTGGTGAGCCGAGGCATGTTCGGCCCGGAGGGAGTGCGTGCGGATCGCCGGGGGCAAGGCATCGGCAAGGCGCTCCTCTTGACCTGTCTGCACGCGATGAAGACAGAACGGTACGCATATGCCGTGATCGGCTGGGCCGGACCAACCGAGTTTTACGCTGAGGCCGTCGGCGCAACCCTCATCGAAGGGTCCGAGCCCGGGATCTATCGTGGGCCACTTATCGGCAAGCCCATCAGTCTCAACAAGGAGTAACACCATGGCTGAACAGAAGAAGATCATCGCAATTGTGGGTGCAACCGGCGCACAGGGCGGTGGCTTGATCCGTGCCATTTTGAGCGACCGGAGTAGCGACTTCATCGCGCGCGCACTAACAAGGGATGTCAACGCCGACAAGGCGAAAGAGCTGGCAAGGCTGGGCGCCGAGATCGTTGCGGCCGACGTTGACGACGTGGAGAGTCTGAAGAGGGCCTTCGCAGGCGCCTACGGGGCGTTCTGCGTCACGTTCTTCTGGGCGCACTTTTCCCCCGAGACGGAGCTGGCCCAGGCTACCGCCATGGCCAAGGCGGCGAAACACGCCGGCCTGGAACACGTCATCTGGTCCACCCTGGAAGACACGCGCCGATGGGTGCCGCTCAGCGACAGCCGCATGCCTACCCTCATGGGCAAATACAAGGTGCCCCACTTCGACGGCAAGGGCGAGGCCGACCAAGTGTTCACCGCGCTCGGCCTGCCGACGACGTTCCTGCTGACCTCGTTCTACTGGGACAATCTGATCCAATTCGGCATGGGACCCACGAAGGGTCCGGACGGCAAGCTGGCCTTCACCCTGCCCATGGGCGACAAGAAACTACCGGGCATCGCCGCCGAGGACATCGGCAGGTGTGCATACGGCATTTTCAAGAAGGGCCGCGAGTTCATCGGCAAGACTGTGGGCATCGCCGGCGAGCACCTGACCGGCGCCGAGATGGCCGCCACACTCACCAGGGCGCTGGGGCAGGAGGTGCGTTACCACGACGTGCCGCCCGAGGTATACCGCGGCTTCGGTTTCCCGGGCGCCGAGGACCTCGGCAACATGTTCCAGTTCAAGCGCGACTTCGAGCACGTCTTCTGCGGGGCGAGGAACCTCGACGTCGCCCGAACCCTCAACCCTTCGCTGCAAACCTTCGACCGGTGGCTGGCCGAAAACAAAGGCCGGATCCCGCTCGAATAGCATGCCTCCGAAGCCTCACCACCCGCTCAGCCCGCAGCAGAGTGTTGCCGCGCTCGTCACGCACGCGGCGCTCGAGTGTGGTGACTCAAAGATGGCGTTACAGGGGCACCCGTTCGGGCTGAGCTTGTCGAAGCCCCAATTCCCCACCCTTCGATCCCGCCAGGGCGGGACTCATGGTGAACGGAATTGTAAATTGATGTTCATTTACCTTACGGGCCGGGGGGAATACAGCTCGGGAATTATCCGGGTGAGGGCAGGTTCGTCGAGCCCATCAGATACCGATCCATCTCCCTGGCGGCCTGCCGGCCGTCCGCGATGGCCCAGACGATGAGGGACTGACCGCGCTGCATGTCGCCTGCGGCGAAGACACCCGGAACGCTGGTCATCCAGTTCTCATCCCGCCAGACATTCCCCCGCTCGGTGAGCTTCACGCCCAGTTGGCCGACCATCCCATCCCGTTCCGGCCCCAGAAACCCCATGGCGAGCAGGACGAGGTCGGCCTCCAGTTCAAACCCGGTCCCCGGGATTTCCCGCATGGTCTGCCGACCGTTGCCGTCGGAGACGAACTCGACCCGCACGGCGTGCAGCCGCTCCACGCGGCCGCCGCGTCCCGAGAACCGCCTCGTCGAGATGCAGTAGTCCCGCATGCCCCCCTCCTCGTGCGCCGATGAGGTCCGGAAGATGTTGGGCCAAAGCGGCCACGGGTTGTCGGGCGCCCGCTCCTTGGGCGGGGCCGGCAGCAGCTCCCACTGGTGCACCGAGGCGGCCCCCTGCCGGTGGACGGTCCCCAGGCAATCGGCGCCGGTGTCGCCGCCGCCGATGATCACCACGCGCTTTCCCCGGGCCGTGATGAACCGTTCCTCGGGGATCAGGTCTCCCGCACAGCGCCGGTTCTGGAGCGGGAGGTACTCCATGGCAAAGTGAATGCCGTCCAAGTTCCGCCCGGGGACCTTGAGATCACGGGGGAGCGTCGCCCCACCCGCCAACAGGATGGCGTCGAAGTCACGGAGCAGGACCTCCACCGGGACATTCACCCCGACGTGGGCGTTGACCCGGAACGCGATCCCCTCCTCGCAAAGGAGATCCAGCCGGCGGTCCAGGATCCGCTTCTCCATCTTGAATTCCGGGATCCCGTACCGCAAAAGGCCCCCGATCCGGTCGGCGCGCTCGTACACCGTGACCCGGTGGCCGGCCCGGTTCAACTGCTGCGCCGCCGCCAGCGCGGCGGGGCCCGACCCGACCACGGCCACCGTCTTTCCGGTGCGGAGGACCGGGGGTTCGGGCTTGATCCAGCCTTCGTCGAAGGCCCGGTTGATGATCGCCAACTCGATGGCCTTGATCGTCACCGGGTCGTCGTTGATCCCGAGCACGCAAGACCCTTCGCAGGGGGCGGGGCACAGGCTCCCCGTGAACTCGGGGAAGTTGTTGGTGGCGTGGAGGCGATCGATGGCCTCGCGCCAGCGGTCCCGGTAGACCAGGTCGTTCCAGTCCGGGATGATGTTCCCCAGGGGACACCCCTGGTGGCAGAAGGGAACGGCGCAGTCCATGCAGCGTGCGCCTTGCTTCTGCAGCACCTCCGTCGGCCAGGGAAGCATGACCTGCTGCCAGTCCCGGACCCGCTCCTGTACCGGCCGGTACGGCTGCTTGGCCCGCTTGATTTCGAGGAAGCCGGTGGGCTTACCCATGGGCCCCTTCCATGACCGCTTTCTCCCAGGGGATGCCTTCGGTCTGGGCACGCTTCATCGCCGCCAGCGCCCGCTTGTAGTCCCGCGGCATCACCTTCACGAACTTGGGCAGCATGCGATCCCAGTTGGCCAGCACCTTCCTGGCCCGGGTGCTCTGGGTATAGTCGGCGTGTTTCCGGATGAGGTCGCGGACTGTCTGAATGTCCTCCGGGTCGTCCAGCGTCTCGAGATCCACCATCCCCAAGTTGCACCGGCGCGCGAAGTCGCCCTCTTCGTCCAGGACGTAGGCGAGGCCGCCACTCATCCCGGCGGCGAAGTTGCGCCCCGTCCGCCCCAGGATCACCACCCGTCCGCCGGTCATGTACTCGCACCCGTGATCGCCGACCCCCTCCACCACGGTCAAGGCCCCGCTGTTGCGCACGGCAAACCGCTCCCCGGCGACCCCGCGGAAGAATGCCTCACCTGACGTGGCCCCGTACAGGACCACGTTTCCCACCAGGATGTTTTCCTCGGGGACGAAGGTCGCCTCGCGCGGCGGGTAGACGATGATCTTGCCGCCCGACAGCCCCTTCCCCAGGTAGTCGTTGGCATCACCCTCCAGTGTCAAGGTGATCCCTCGGGGGATGAAGGCGCCAAAGCTCTGGCCAGCCGAGCCGGTGAAACGGAACCGGATCGTGTCGTCGGGCAGGCCCTCGGCGCCGTAGCGGCTCGTCACCTCGTAGCCGAGAAGCGTGCCCACCGTGCGATGGACGTTCCGGATCGGCAGGCGCACCGACACGCGCTCGCGCCGCTCCAACGCCGGGAGACACGCAGGGATGAGGGTGGTCCCGTCGAGCGACTTGTGCAGGCCGTGATCCTGCCTGCGCACCTTGCGGATGGCGACCTCGGTGCCGACCTCGGGACGGTGGAGGATCGCCGAGTAGTCCAGGCCGCGAGCCTTCCAGTGATTCAGCGCCGGCCTGACGTCGAGCCGGTCGATCCGCCCGATCATCTCGTCCATGGTCCGGAACCCGAGCTTCGCCATGTACTCCCGGACCTCCTCGGCGATGAAGCGGAAGAAATTCTCCACGAACTCCGGCTTGCCGGTGAACCGCTTTCGGAGTTCCGGATCCTGTGTGGCGACCCCCACCGGGCAGGTGTTGAGGTGGCACACTCGCATCAGCACACACCCCATGACCACCAGGGGCGCCGTGGCGAAGCCGTACTCCTCCGCCCCCATGAGGGCGGCGATGACCACGTCGCGCCCCGTCTTCATCTGCCCGTCCACCTGGACGGTGATCCGGTCACGGAGCTTGTTCAGCACCAAGACCTGCTGCGTCTCGGCCAAGCCGAGCTCCCAGGGGAGGCCGGCATGTTTGATGCTGCTGAGCGGAGACGCGCCTGTCCCGCCGTCATGTCCCGAGATCAGCACCACATCCGCGTGGGCCTTGGACACCCCGGCCGCCACGGTGCCGACGCCGACCTCCGCCACCAACTTCACGTGAATCCGAGCCTTCGGGTTACTATTCTTCAGGTCGTGGATAAGCTGGGCCAGGTCTTCGATCGAATAGATATCGTGGTGCGGGGGCGGGGAGATCAGCCCCACGCCGGGGGTGGAATGCCGCACCTTGGCGATCCACGGGTAGACCTTCTGGCCGGGGAGCTGGCCGCCCTCTCCCGGCTTGGAGCCCTGGGCCATCTTGATCTGCAGGTCGGTGCAATTGACCAGGTACTCGCTGGTGACCCCGAATCGCCCCGAGGCGACTTGCTTGACGGCGCTGCGGCGCCAGTCCCCGTTGGGATCCCGCGCGTAGCGGGCCGGGTCCTCGCCGCCCTCGCCGGTGTTGGACCGGCCGCCCAGCCGGTTCATGGCGATTGCCAGGGTCTCGTGCGCCTCCTGGCTGATGGCGCCGTAGGACATGGCTCCCGTGGCGAAGCGTTTCAGAATCGCCTCGACCGGCTCGACATCTCCGCTGGGGATCGGCGTCTCGGAGTTCTTGAAGTCGAAGAGCCCCCGGAGGGTGCACAGGTTCCGGCTCTGGTTGTCCACCAGGCCGGTGTATTCCTTGAAAATCCTGTACTGGCCGGTCTGGGTGGCGTGCTGCAGCTTGAAGACCGTGTCCGGGTTGAAGAGATGGTACTCGCCATCCCGGCGCCACTGGTATTCGCCGCCCCAGTCCAGGTCGGGGGTCCTCACCAGCCGCTCCGGGAAGGCGTGCCGGTGGCGCCGGAGTGCCTCTTCGGCGATGACATCCAGGCCCACGCCCCCGATGCGGGACGGGGTCCAGGTGAAGTACCGGTCCACGAATTCCCGGTCCAGCCCGACCGCCTCGAAGATCTGGGCGCCGCAGTAGCTCTGAATCGTGGAAATCCCCATTTTTGACATCACCTTGAGGATTCCCTTGTTGAGCGCCTTGATATAGTTCTTGACCGCCTTGGCATGATCCACACCCGGCAGCATCCCCTGGCCGATCATATCGTCCAGCGTCTCGAAGGCGAGATAGGGATTGATGGCGCCCGCGCCGTACCCCATGAGCAGGGCGCAATGATGCACCTCGCGCCCATCGCCGGTCTCGATCACCAATCCGACCTTGGTGCGGGTCCCCTGCCGCACCAGGTGATGGTGGACGGCGGCCGTGGCCAGCAGGCTCGGAATCGGCGCGTGTTCCAGATCCACGCCCCGGTCCGACAGGATCAGGATGGTGTAGCCACGCGCGATGGACTGGCTGGCCTGGCGGCAGAGCTTCTCGATTGCCCGCTCCAGGCCGGCCGCCCCCTCGCCAACCGGAAACAGCATGGAGAGCGTCACCGACCGGAACCCGTGGACCGTGATGTGGCGCAACTGGGCCACCTCGTAATTGTTCAGGACGGGCGCCTGGATGGCGATCTGGTGACAGCTCTCCGGTTCCGCCTTGAGGAGGTTCCGCTCCGGCCCGATGGTGCTCTCCATCGAGGTCACCAGCTCCTCCCGGATGGCATCCAGCGGCGGGTTCGTCACCTGGGCGAAGAGCTGCTTGAAGTAGTCGTAGAGCAGGCGGGGCCGGTCGGAGAGGACCGCCAGCGAGGTGTCGGTCCCCATGGAGCCCACCGGTTCCTCCCCTTTGGTGGCCATGGGGGCCAGCAGGATGCGCAGGTCCTCGTGGGTGTACCCGAAGACTTGCTGTCGCTGGAGCACCGTGTCGTGATCCGGCTCGTGGACGTGGGGGGGCGGCGGGACGTCCTCCAGCGAGATCAGTTGCTGCTTCAGCCACTCCTGGTACGACTGCTCGCTGGCCAGCGCCTGCTTCAGCTCGGCGTCGTCAATGATCCGGCCCTGGGCCGTGTCCACCAGGAAGATCCGTCCGGGGTGCAGCCGTTCTTTGAGGAGGATGTTCTCCGGCGGGATGTCCATCACCCCGACCTCGGAGGCCATGATGACCAGGCCGTCCTTGGTCACGTAGTAGCGAGAGGGGCGCAGGCCGTTCCGGTCCAGCACCGCGCCGATCACGGTCCCGTCGGTGAAGGCGATGGAGGCCGGGCCGTCCCACGGCTCCATCAGGCAGGAGTGGTACTCGTAGAATGCCCGGCGCTCCGGGCTCATGTTCTCGTGGCCCTGCCAGGCCTCGGGAATCATCATGAGGATGGCATGGGGAAGCGAGCGGCCGGCCATGACCAGGAACTCCAGCACGTTGTCGAAGATGGCCGAATCGCTTCCCCCCTCGAGCACGATGGGCAGGATGTTCTTCAGCTCGGGGAAAAGCTCCGACTCGCACAGGGCCTCGCGGGCCCGCATCCAGTTGATGTTTCCCCGGAGCGTGTTGATCTCCCCGTTGTGGGCCATATAGCGGTAGGGATGGGCCAGCGGCCAGGAGGGAAACGTGTTGGTCGAGAAGCGCTGGTGGACGAGGGCCAGCGCCGACTCCACGGCCGGGTCCGTGACGTCCGGAAACATGGTCTCGATCTGATCCGCCGACAGCATGCCCTTGTAGATGAGCGTGTTGGAAGAGAGGCTCGGCATGTAGAAGAACTTCCGCGCCGGCAAATCCGACTGGTAGACGGCGTGCTCCACCCGCTTGCGGATGACGTAGAGCCTCCGCTCGAAGGCCCGATCGTCCGCGAGGTCCGGGTCCCGCCCGATGAAGATCTGCTTGATGACGGGCTCGACCGCCCGGGCGCTGGGCCCGATGGGCGAGTCGTCGGTGGGCACGTTGCGCCATCCCAGGAGGGTCTGTCCCTCCACCCGGATGATGGCTTCGAAGATCGCCTGGCACCGCGCCGCCTGCACAGGATCGGCGGGGAGGAACACCAACCCCGCGCCGTACCATTGGGGGGCTGGCAGATTGATGCCGAACTTGGCGCAGACGCGCGACAGGAACGCGTGCGGCATCTGGATGAGGATCCCCGCCCCGTCCCCCGTGTTGACCTCGCAGCCGCAGGCGCCCCGATGGAGCAGATTCTTCAGGACGGTCAGGGCCTGGGTGACGATCCGGTGGGACTTCCGGCCCTTGATGTCCACCACGAACCCGACCCCGCAACTGTCGTGCTCAAAGCGGGGGTCGTAGAGGCCCTGCGTGGGCGGTATTCCGGGAGTCACGGCGCCCCCTCCCCTGTCTGTCACCATCATCACCCCATCCAACGTCATCCGGTCAGGTCTCCGTCCGGCCGGCCGAACACCCTGTCCCCGCGAGTTGGGGAAGAATATCGCAACGTCAAGGATAAGTCACGCAAAAATTGAAATATACTTTACATTAACTTCACTTATGCTGTAAGATCCTGGCCATGACCTTCGAGATGCTGAAGCTCTACTGCGACATCGTCCGGCTGCACAGCTTCTCCCAGGGGGCCGCGGCCAACCAGATTTCCCAGTCCGCCGCCAGCCAGTCCATCCAGCAGTTGGAGGCCGAGTTGGACGTCCTCCTGATCGACCGGAGCAAGCGACCGTTCATGCTGACGCCTGGAGGCCGGACGTTTTATGACGGGTGCCAGTCCCTCTTGCAGGGATTCGAGAAAGTGCGGGCGGCCATCGCTTCCACGCGGACCCAGATCGCCGGGAGCGTGCGCCTTGCCGCCATCTACTCCGTCGGCCTCCACCTCATGAGCGACCACATGCAGCGCTTCATGTCGCTCTACCCGCTGGCACAAGTACGCCTGGAGTACCTCCACCCCCACAAGGTCGTGGACGCCGTCTTGAACGACGAGGCGGATCTCGGCATCCTGTCATACCCCCCGGCGAATCGCTCGCTCACCATCCTCCCGTGGCGATCCGAGACCATGGTCTTCGTGTGCCACCCAACCCACCGGCTGGCCCGACGCAAGACCATCACCTCCGCCGACATGAACGGCGAGAAATTCGTGGCCTTCGACGCGGACCTCCGCATCCGGAAGGCCATCGACCGCTGTCTGCGGCAGCACGAGGCCAGGGTCACCATGGTCATGGAGTTCGACAACATCGAAACCATCAAGCAGGCGATCGCCATTGGCGCCGGCGTGAGCATCCTGCCCAAGCCGACCATCCTCAAGGAGGTCGGAAACCGCACCCTGGCCGCCGTCCCCCTGGCCATGACCGAGCTGATCCGGCCCTTGGGGATCATCCACCGGCGAGGGAAAGTCTTCACCCCCACCGTCGCCAGGTTCCTTGAACTTCTCCGCGAGTGCATTGAGAAACCAGCCCCCGCTCGACCATGACTGGATCGAGAGCAACGGGAAATGTCACCCGAGACGGGAGAACGTTTCTCGGGTCAGCGTGTGGACGGAAGGCGCGAAATGGGCGGACGTCGAAGGGGCCCAGAACGTAAGGCAACGTGCGGTGCTACTGGAAGAGTTCTGCCAAGGAGATTGCGAGTCCAGGCAGCACATCCTCTCCATCGAGGTGATCCTGCTCTCGCAGCAGCCGGGCGGAGCCGTCAGCTCGATAAGCCGTCACCATCTTTGCCTGGGGCGCGATGACCCAGACCAGGCGGGCGCCAGCTTCAAGGTAATCACGTATCTTCTGCTGGACTTGAAGTGGGTTATCGCTGGGCGAGAGAACATCAACAGCCAGATCAGGGGCACCCGGAAAAAACTTCTCCGGAACATGACCCTCCGGCAACCGGTGGCTGGATACGAAGGCAACATCAGGAGCACGCACCCGCTCCGGGTCAGCGGGGAGGCACAGGATGAAGCCGACCTCCCCTACCAAGACCTCACCACCCCCGTGCCTCTCGGCGTGCTCGGCCAGCTTGCGGGATACCCTCAGAGTGATCCTGCCATGAACTCCTCCGACCGGTGCCATCTCCACAACCTCGCCGTTGACGAGCTCGCGCCGGATGTCACCCTCGCCAAGTCGCCAGAGGTCTTCGGCCGTCACACGGGCTTTGGTAACCATTACGCATTGTCTCCCTTCAAAGCCTACCCTGGACTATATCACCACCATACCACGAAGGCCAATCCCAATTTGATCGGGATGAGGGCAAGAGTCTCTCCCGACACGCCGAGCACTAACGATCGCTCATTCGCAGCATCAGCCGCCACACCGCCTCTGGGACGGGCATGACGGACAGGCGGGGAAGCCGGAGCAACTCGAACCCTCGAAACTTCGGGTCGGCCTTGATCGCTTCAAGCGTGATA
>JACQVO010000278.1 GCA_016209725.1 Candidatus Methylomirabilota bacterium
GCGGTGGATGCCCTCTTCGACAACGGGCGCCGCGGCCGGGCGCTGAAGGGGCAGAACAACCGGCCGCTCAAGTCCCTCTAGGACTTGCTCAAGGGGAAGCAGGGCCGCTTCCGCCAGCACCTCCTGGGCAAGCGGGTGGACTACTCGGGCCGCTCGGTCATCGTGGTGGGGCCGGAGCTGAAGTTCCACCAATGCGGCCTGCCCAAGAAGATGGCCCTGGAGTTGTTCAAGCCCTTCATCTTCCGCAAGCTCCTGCGGGACAACGAGCACGTCGCCACCATCAAGAGTGCCAAGAAGCTGGTGGAACGGGGACGGCCCGAGGTGTGGGACGCCCTGGAGCACGTGATCAAAGAGCACCCGGTGATGTTGAACCGGGCCCCCACGCTTCACCGGCTAGGGATCCAGGCCTTCGAGCCCATCCTGGTGGAGGGGGAGGCGATCAAGATCCACCCGCTGGTGTGCGCCGCCTTCAACGCCGACTTCGACGGTGACCAGATGGCGGTCCACGTGCCGCTGTCCCCCGAGGCCCAACTGGAGGCGCGGCTGCTCATGTGGGCCCCCTACAACATCCTGTCACCGGCCAACGGCGCACCCGTGGCGGCCCCCAGCCAGGACATCGTCCTCGGCTGCTACTACCTCACCCGGGAGAAGCCTGGGCAGAAGGGCGAGGGCATGACCTTCGCCGACATGGACGAGGTCCGGGCCGCCTACGATGCCGACGAGGTGGGGCTCCTGGCCCGCATCCATCTGCGCTGGAACGGGGAGCGCCTCGAGACCACGGTGGGCCGCGTCCTCTTCAACGAGATCCTGCCGCGGGAGCTGCGGTTCATCAACCAGGAGATGAACAAGCGGGAGCTGACGCGCCTGGTCTCCCAATGCTACTACGTTCTGGGGAACAGCGAGACGGTGAAACTGCTGGACGCCCTGAAGGACCTGGGCTTCCGCTACGCCACGCTCGCCGGCATCTCCATCGGGGTGGACGACCTGCACATCCCGGCCAACAAGGGGGAGATCATCGGCGAGGCCTCCCGGGAAGTGGTCAAGGTCGAGAAGGAGTACCAGGACGGGCTGATCACCAAGGGCGAGCGTTACAACAAGATCATCGACATCTGGACCCACGTGACTGAGCGCATAGCCGACGAGATGTTCAAGGAGATCGAGCGGCAGGAACAGGGCGAGTTTAACCCGGTCTTCATGATGGCCGACTCCGGAGCGCGTGGCAGCCGCCAGCAGATCCGGCAGCTCGCCGGGATGCGGGGCCTGATGGCCAAGCCTTCGGGGGAGATCATCGAGACCCCCATCACTGCCAACTTCCGCGAGGGGCTGACCGTCCTCCAGTACTTCATCTCGACCCACGGAGCCCGGAAGGGGCTGGCGGACACGGCGCTCAAGACCGCCGACTCGGGGTATCTCACCCGGCGGCTGGTGGACGTCGCCCAAGATATGATCGTGACCGAAATGGATTGCGGCACCCCCAACGGGATTTGGGTCACCCCCCTGATCGAGGGCGGGGAGATCATCCAGCCGCTCCGGGACCGCATCCTGGGCCGGGTCCCCCTGGAGGACGTGGTGGACCCGTTTTCCGGTGAGGTCCTGGCGCAAACCAACGCGGAGATCGTCGAACTTCTGGCGAGGAAGATTGAGGATGCGGGGATCGATCGGGTTCACATCCGATCCGTTCTCACCTGCGAGGCCCGGCGCGGCACCTGCATCAAGTGCTACGGCCGCAACCTGGCCACGGGCCGCCTGGTGGAGCTCGGGGAGGCAGTGGGCGTCCTGGCGGCTCAGTCCATCGGCGAGCCGGGGACGCAGCTCACCATGCGGACCTTCCACATCGGGGGGACCGCCACGCGGGGCACGGAGCAGACCCAACTGGAGAGCAAGCTGTCCGGCACCGTCCGGTTGCAGAATCTGAAGACGGTCAAGACGGCCAGCGGGGATCTGGTCGTGATGAACCGCAACGGCACCATCGCCATCGTGGACGAGAAGGGCCGGACGAAAGATGCGTACCAGCCGGTGTACGGTGCCCGCCTCAAGGTGCAGGACGGCCAGGCGGTCCTCTCGGGGCAGGTCCTGGTGGAGTGGGATCCCTTCACCACCTCGATTCTGACGGAGCACTCCGGGACGGCGCACTTCCGGGACATCATCGACGGGGTCACCATGAAGGAGGAGGTGGACGAGGTCACCGGCCTGTCCCAGAAGGTCATCGTCGAGCCCGGGACGAAGGAGGAACTCCAGCCGCGGATCTCCATCAAAGATGCCGGTGGGGCCACGGTGTTCAAGTCCCAGATCCCGGTGGGTGCCCACCTGATCGTGGCCGACGGCCAGAGCGTGGCGGGCGGGGACGCCATCGCCAAGATCCCCCGGGAGACGACCAAGACCAAGGATATCACCGGTGGCCTCCCCCGCGTGGCGGAGCTGTTCGAGGCGCGGAAGCCCAAGGATCCTGCCGTCATCTCGGAGATCGATGGTCGGGTGGAGTTTGCGGGCATCGCCAAGGGCATGCGCAAGATCCTGATCCGCAGCGAGAGCGGGGAGCCGAAGGAGTACGTCGCGGGGAAAGAGGTGAAAGACTACAAAGAGTACAATATTCACCGAGGGAAACACTTAACCGTGCTGGAGGGCGATGAGGTGAAGGCGGGCGATGCCCTGATGGACGGGCCGATCGACCCCCACGACATCCTGCACGTCAAGGGAGTGGAGGCCCTCCAGAAGTACCTGGTCAACGAGGTGCAGGAGGTCTACCGCCTGCAGGGCGTGAATATCAACGACAAGCACATCGAGGTGATCGTTCGCCAGATGCTGCGGCGAGTGCGGGTCGAGACCGTCGGAAACACCAACCTCCTGGTGGGGGAGCACGTGGACAAAGCCCACTTCGAGGAGGAGAACCGGCGGGTCCGCGCGGCCGGCGGCGAGCCGGCCACGGCCGAGCCCATGCTCCTCGGGATCACCAAGGCCTCCCTCAGCACCGACAGCTTCGTCTCGGCCGCCTCGTTCCAGGAGACGACCAAGGTCCTCACCGAGGCCAGCATCAACGGCTTCCGGGACGAGTTGCGGGGCCTGAAGGAGAACGTGATCATGGGTCGCCTGATTCCGGCGGGTACAGGACTGCGGTGGTACCGGGAGACCCGCATCGCCACCCCGGAGGTGCCGCTGCCGCGGCCCGAGGAGGGGGAGGCGGCAGCCCACCAGGAGGCGGCGGCCGAGATCCTGCAGGCCATGGATGTGACCCTCTCGTAATGATTTGAAGCGGCCAGAATGCCCTTGACAACTTGGGACGGAGCGCGTACACTTCCCCGGTTTTGCTGACGGAAACGGAAAACTCGCATGCCGACTATCACGCAACTCGTCCGCCGCGGGCGACGCCAGATTCACAAGAAGGAGAAGGCCCCGGCACTGCAGGCCTGCCCCCAGAAGCGGGGGGTCTGCGTCCGCGTCTATACCACCACGCCGAAGAAACCAAACTCGGCCCTGCGGAAGGTGGCCCGTGTTCGACTGACCAACGGGATCGAGGTGACCACCTACATCCCCGGCGTCGGGCATAACCTGCAGGAGCACTCCATCGTCCTCATCCGCGGGGGCCGCGTGAAGGATCTGCCCGGAGTCCGTTATCATGTGATCCGGGGTGCACTGGACACCGCAGGGGTGGCCGACCGGCGCCAGGGCCGGTCCCTATACGGAGCGAAGCGTCCCAAGGCCAGCTAAGGGAACCGGCACTGGAGACCCCCCGACGAGGGCCGGGGTCTTCAGTGCCGGTTTTCTTCTCTGTCGGGCCCCCTGGCGGGTCGCCCGGCCTGGCGGGCCGCCGTGGATCCGGGGAGCACACGATGCCGCGACGGAAGGTTGCCGAGAAGCGGGATGTCCTGCCGGATCCCGTGTACGGTCACAAGCTGGTGACCAAGTTCGTGAACTCGATGATGGGGCAGGGGAAGCGCAGCACCGCCGAGCGGATCTTCTACGGGGCCATGCATCTCATCGAGGATCGGACCAAGATGGATGGCCAGAAGCTCTTCAAACAGGCGGTGGACAACGTCAAGCCGGTGCTGGAGGTCAAGTCGCGCCGTGTGGGCGGCGCCACCTACCAGGTCCCGGTGGAGGTGCGGGCGGAGCGCCGGACCTCCCTGGCCCTGCGCTGGATCATCGGCTTCGCACGCAAGCGGGCCGAGAAGACCATGCAGGAGCGGCTGGCGGCGGAGGTCATCGAGGCGGCCAACAACCGGGGTGCCTCGGTGAAGAAGCGGGAAGACACCCACAAGATGGCCGAGGCCAATAAAGCCTTCGCGCACTACCGCTGGTAGTGCGCAGGGCCTTCGCGTCTTATCGTTGGTAGTCAGGCTGGCCTCGCCGGCGACGGCGAGGCGACGAGGATCGTACCGTGCCCGAGACGTTCCCGCTGGAGCGCACTCGCAATATCGGCATCATGGCCCACATCGATGCCGGCAAGACCACCACGACCGAGCGCATCCTCTACTACACCGGCAAGACTCACAAGATCGGCGAGGTGGACGAGGGCTCCACGGAGATGGACTGGATGGAGCAGGAGAAAGAGCGCGGGATCACCATCACCGCGGCGGCGACGACCTGCTCCTGGAACGACCACCGGATCAACATCATTGACACGCCCGGGCACGTCGATTTCACCGTGGAGGTGGAGCGCTCGTTGCGTGTCCTGGATGGGGCCGTCGCCGTCTTCGACGCCGTGGCGGGGGTGGAGCCCCAGTCCGAGACGGTCTGGCGTCAGGCGGACAAGTACCATGTGCCCCGCCTGGCGTTCATCAACAAGATGGACCGGACGGGTGCGGACTTTGATCGCGCCGTAGCCATGATTGCCGAGCGGCTGGGGGCCAATCCGGTGTGCGTCCAGCTCCCCTACGGCACGGAGGATCGGCTGAAGGGGGTCATCGACATCGTCCGCCTGAAGGCCGTCGTCTGGGAGGAAGAGACCCTGGGCGCCGCCTTCCACGACGAGGAGATCCCGGCGAATCTGCGGGAGGCCGCCCTGCGGGCCCGCGAGAAGCTCCTGGAGGCCGTGGCGGACCAGGACGAGCAGCTCATGCACAAGTATCTCGAAGGGGAGGCGCTGATGCCCGAGGAGATCCAGGCGGCGCTCCGACGGGCCACGCTCCGCCTGACCGCCGTGCCGGTCCTGTGCGGCGCCTCCTTCAAGAACAAGGGGGTCCAGCCCCTCCTGGATGCGGTGGTGGCGTATCTCCCATCGCCGCTGGACCTGCCCCCGGTGGAGGGCAGAAACCCCAAGACGGGCCAGGTGGAGCACCGCCAGGCCAGCGAGAGCGACCCCTTTTCGGCCCTGGTCTTCAAGATCATGGCGGATCCCTACGTGGGGCAACTCGCCTACTTCCGGGCGTACTCGGGGATCCTGAACTCCGGCTCCTACATCTTCAACTCCACCCGGGGGACCAAGGAGCGCATCGGACGCCTCCTCCGCATGCACGCCAATAAACGCGAGGAGGTCAGGCGGGTGGTGGCCGGGGACATCGCCGCCGCCGTGGGGCTGCGCAACGCCAAGACGGGCGACACCCTCTGCCTGGAGAGCCGGCCCATCGTGCTGGAGGCCATGGAGTTCCCCGAACCGGTGATCTCCGTGGCCATCGAGCCCAAGACCAAGGAGGGGCAGGAGAGGCTGTCGCTGGCCCTGGCGGCCCTGGCCAACGAGGACCCCACCTTCCGGACGACCACGGACGAGGAGATGGGACAGACCATCATCTCGGGCA